>JAGQZQ010000023.1 GCA_020435415.1 Flavobacteriales bacterium | reverse complement strand
CTCCGGGATATATTTACGTATGGAATGATGTCTCAGGTCAAACTACGGCAACCGCGACCGGCTTATGTGCGGCGGTGTACACGGTAACTGTAACTGATGCAGCGGGCTGCACGCTGGTTGATATGGTGACACTGAATGATAACGGTGGACCAACGACCTTGGGTGAGGTGATTACCAATGCGGGTTGTAACGGAGATTGTGATGGTACAATTACCCTGACGCCATCGGGAGGTATACAGCCTTATACTTACCTTTGGAATACCGGAGAAACGACGACAAGCCTGACGGGTTTGTGCGCAGGAGCCTATTCGGTATCTGTAACGGATGCCCTGGGTTGTACTCTGCCAATGGGCCTTACCGTAACTGAACCGCAACTTCTTACAACAGTTTTTAGCGATACAACAAATGTTTCGTGTAACGGAGATTGCATCGGTGAAGCCGAGGTTACACCCTCAGGTGGCACACCTCCATTTGCATATCTCTGGGGTGATGGTCAGACAAGTACGACTGCAACTGGTTTGTGCAGTGGTGCAATTGATGTTACCGTCACCGATGTGAACGGTTGTACCGCAACCGGCAGCATCACGATCACTGAACCAAATACGTTGACAGCATCTGTTCTATCTGTTACCGATCCTACATGTAATGGCGTGTGCGACGGTTCAGTGGCAACTACGATAGCAGGTGGTACGACACCTTACAGCTATGTATGGACTGATGGTCAGACCACGGCGAATGCTACTGGCCTCTGTGACGGTGTATATGACCTCACGGTAACTGATGCCAACGGTTGTACAGCAATGACTTCAGGAACGGTGACCAGTCCGAATCCGATTGTTTCCAACCCATCTTCGGTGAGCTCAAGTTGTGGTGTTTGTGACGGAAGTGTCTCCGTAGCACCTACGGGTGGTACCAGTCCGTTCACTTATGTTTGGGATGATGCTTCAAGCCAGACTTCGGCAACAGCGACAGGCCTGTGCGCAGCAGCATACAATGTGACCATAACAGATGCCAGTGGATGTACAGCAACGGATGTGGTTATTCTGAGCGACAACGGAGGTGCTACAAGCGGCGGTGAAGTAATAACCAATGCAACATGTAACGCAGCATGCGATGGGCAGGTGGTTCTGACACCGGTCGGTGGACAACTTCCCTATTCTTACCAATGGAACGATGCTTCAAGTCAGACAACCGCTACCGCAACAGGTCTTTGTGCAGGGAACTATATCGTTAGTATTTCTGATAACAACGGTTGTTTGCTCCCGGTTGCAATCACGATAACTGAACCTGCTGTGCTTGCTGGTACGTTCACCGATTCATCGTTTGTGGATTGTGGTGGTAACTGTACGGGGATGGCGGTGTTGACACCCACCGGAGGTACCTCTCCTTATACGTTCGTATGGGATGACGGCCAGACCGACAGCACGGCTACCGGCTTATGTGCAGGTGCCGTTGGTGTGACAGTGACTGATGTCAACGGTTGTCAGACGACCAACAGCATTACGATAACCGAACCATCACCGCTTGTTCCAACCATCATATCCAGCACCGATCTTATATGTAGCGGGGTATGTGTCGGAACGGCAGAAGTTGCCGGTGCAGGTGGTACATTGCCATACAGTTATATGTGGAGTGACGGTCAGACCGACAGCTTAGCAACCGGATTGTGTGCGGGATCATATTCAGTAACGCTCACGGATGTCAATGGCTGTGCGGATTCCGTATCTGTGCTGATCCTGTCTCCGTCTGCACTGGTTGGAAATGGAACCAGCGTGAACTCGACATGCGGTGTTTGTGATGGTAGTGTAACCATAGCACCAACAGGTGGAACACCGGGGTACACCTACGTATGGAGTGATGCTTCATCACAAACAAGCGCCACGGTGACCGGACTGTGTGCAGCTCTTTATTATGTGACCATCACAGATGTGAATGGTTGTGTTCTGGCAGATCAGGTGCCATTGAGTGATAATGGCGGACCAACCATAGATAGTATGAGTGTCGTGGATGTGGGATGTAATGGGAATTGCGATGGCCAGGCTACCGTTGCTGTCAGCAGCGGAAATCCACCGTTTACTTACCTGTGGAACGACGCATCATCACAAACAAGCGCCACGGCTACCGGATTATGTGCCGGAGTCATTTACGTGGAGGTTACCGACGGACTGGGTTGTAAGACCGTTCAGGGAGATACCATAAGGCAGGCATCCTCGCTTAATCTTACTCTGGTTGATACGGTATCATTATCATGTAATGGCATATGCGATGGAACGGCTACCGTAACGGTAAACGGCGGTACCCCGGCATATACTTACTTATGGAGCGATGGCCAGGCCAATGCCACTGTAACCGGACTTTGCTCGGGTATCTATAATATCACCGTTACTGACTCAAAGGGATGTACAGGAACGGACGTTTTGGTGGTGGATGAACCTGCTCCGCTTACACTGAGTGTATTGTCAGCGCCTTCTTTCATTTGCAATGGTGATACCGCTATTGTGAGCGCCACCGCAGGCGGCGGTACTGCCCCATACAGCTATTTGTGGAATGACAATTTATCTTCCACCACTGCCAACATCATGGTTTCTCCGATCGATACCTTCCTGTATATCGTTACGGTAACCGATGGCAACGGATGCACGATTACCGGTTCGGATACCCTGGCGGTTATCTCCCCGGGAGTTCCGGTCATGGATCCGGATACGGGAATTTGTAAAGGTGATTCGCTTCTGCTTGTCGGACAGATATCCGGTTCCGGAACCTACCTGTGGACCACGAACGGGTCAGGAACGTTTGTGCCGGACAACACTTCCCAGGTCGTGCATTATTTGCACAGCCCAACGGATTCGGTGATTGAAATTTACCTGACATCGGTTGGTGCCTGTTCCAACATAACCGATACCATGGAAGTGACGGTAGGTATCAAGGCCATTGTAAATGCGGGATTGGATCAGGAAGTTCCCATCGGTACCAAGTCATTGCAGCTGAGCGGATCTTATCAGTTTACCTCTACGGTGATATGGACAAGCAACGGTTCGGGAACCTTCGTGCCGAATAATACCGACCCGAATGCGGTGTACTTCCCCGGTACGGGAGACTACGATCTGGATTCACTCGTCCTGACACTCAGCAGTACCGGAAACGGATGCGCGCTCGCCTCTGACATTATGGTGG
Source organism: Flavobacteriales bacterium (assembly GCA_020435415.1). Taxonomy (NCBI): domain Bacteria; kingdom Pseudomonadati; phylum Bacteroidota; class Flavobacteriia; order Flavobacteriales; species Flavobacteriales bacterium. The sequence continues at coordinate 37,313 of JAGQZQ010000023.1, read as the reverse complement.
TCAAATTTATCGAGGTGATCATACCGAACGTATTCACACCGTATCCGGAGTCGCCTGGTGTAAACGACGTATTCTATATCCGCGGATTGCCGCAAGGTGCCAGACTGACCATATTCAACCGCTGGGGTATCAAAGTTTACCAAAGTGATTACTACCGGAACGACTGGGATGCAGCAGGTGTGGATGGAGAAGTGTATTACTATGTTCTCACGTGGGAGGGCAAGTACTGGCGGGGTTATGTGCAGGTTGTGAAGGGTAAATAGGACCTGATATCACCTTGTACCGCCTCAACAAAGGCCTCTGCATTTTTTCCCCATTGCATTTTTATATACTTTAGCGGCATCTTTCAACCGTTGTAATCCCCATGTGGGCCAGTCTTTCTACGATCATTCTCCGCAACCGCCTTACGTTTCTGCTGGCCATTGGCCTGCTGACGGCCTTTATGGGCTACAAGGCAACGTCGGTTCAGTTGTCGTATGAATTTGCAAGCCTGCTGCCGGAAGATGACACAGCCAGCGTCGATTACCATGAGTTCAAGGCGTTGTTTGGTGAGGACGGCAATGTATTGGTCATTGGTATCCAGGACCCCGATATCTTCAAACTGGACAAGTTCCAGGGCTGGTATGATCTGACACATGCGATCAGAAATACCGACGGTATCGAAGAAGTGGTATCCCTGGCCAGGCTTTATAGCATTCGCAAGAATCAGGAAGAACATAAGTTTGATTTCTTCCCTGTTATCGAGCACCGGCCGGAGACACAGGAGGAACTGGATAGCATTCGCAAAGAAATCCTTGACCTTCCGTTTTATAACAACATTATTTACCACGAAGACAATCATTCCACTTTGATGGCCGTGACGCTGGATGAGAAGCGTCTGAATTCAAAGTCACGCATTACCCTGGTGGAAGATGTGATTGCCCTGGCCGATGATTTTTCAGCCAAATATCATACGGATGTTCACTATTCCGGGCTCCCTTTTATCCGGACTGCGATCACCGCCAAGGTTAAGAAGGAGCTTCAGATGTTCCTGTTCCTTGCGATTGCGGTCACTGCCACCATACTTTTCCTGTTTTTCCGCTCGATCACGCCCATGGTATTTTCCATGGTTGTGGTCATCATCGGTGTGATATGGTCATTCGGTATCATTAGTTTGCTTGGGTATAAGATTACCATGCTCACCGGGCTGATTCCACCACTGATCATAGTGATCGGCATTCCGAATTGTATTTTCCTGCTGAATAAATATCACCGGGAGTACAAGAACCACGGAAACCAATTTAAAGCACTGGCAAGGGTTATTCAAAAAACAGGTGCAGCCATCCTGATGACCAATGTGACCACAGCCTGTGGATTTGCAACCTTCTCTATTACGGAAAGCAAAGTATTGAAGGAGTTCGGGGTGGTGGCATCGGTGAATATCCTGCTGATCTTTGTCTTGTCCCTTCTGCTCATCCCTATCATCTTCAGCTACCTGAAGCCACCGAGGGAAAAGCATACCCAGCATCTGGATAATCGTCTGGTACAGCGCTTTGTGGAACGTCTGGTGGTCATTATTAATGATTACCGCCGGTGGGTTTACGTTTCAACAGTATTGCTTCTGGTGGTTGTCGTACTCGGCGTGGTGAAGATGAAAACGACAGGAAACATTGTGGATGACCTTCCTTCCCATGATCCGATCACGGTGGACCTGCGCTTTTTTGAAGAGCATTTCAGCGGCGTGATGCCATTTGAGATTTTCATTGATACCAAGACCAAAAAAGGTGTGATGCGCCTTCCTACACTTGAAAAGATTGAGAAATTACAAAAGATCATATCCTCTTATCCGGAATTCTCCAGACCCCTGTCTGTTGTGGACCTGATCAAATTCTCGAAGCAGGCATATTATAATGGAAATCCTTCCAGGTATCAGCTGCCCACCAAACCGGAAAGTGGTTTTATACTTTCCTATGTCCCCAAAGATTCCCTTGGGAAGAATCCGTTGAAATCGTTCATAGACAGTACCAAGGCAATCACAAGGGTCAGTGCGCAAATGGCCGATATAGGTACCAGGGAGATCGAAAGGATCAGGGATGATCTACGTCCGAAGATCGACTCCATCTTCGACCCTGCCAAGTATCGGGTGATTCTTACCGGTACAAGTCTGGTTTTCCTGAAAGGGACGGATTATCTGGTAAACAGTCTTTTTGTGAGTGTGGCCCTTGCCGTTTTCCTCATTGCCTTTTTTATGGCTGTACTGTTTCGGTCATTCCGAATGGTGCTGATTTCCCTTGTTCCCAATATGATCCCGCTGTTGCTTACTGCGGCGTTGATGGGATTTGCGGGTATATCTATCAAACCTTCAACGGTGTTGATCTTCAGCATCGCCTTTGGAATCTCCGTGGACGATACGATCCATTTTCTTGCCAAGTATCGCCAGGAACTGAAGATTTACAACGGGAACATCAAGAAATCTGTCCTGGCTGCCATGCGCGAGGTTGGGGTGAGTATGATGTACACATCCATTATTCTGTTCTTTGGCTTCGGGATTTTTGCCGCTTCCCGCTTTGGCGGCACGCAAGCCCTTGGTGTCCTTATTTCAATTACATTACTTATTGCCATGTTCTCTAATCTGGTTTTACTTCCATCGTTACTTCTCTCACTAAATAAGGCCATTGTGTCCAAGACGTTCAGGGAACCCTTTTTCGAAATCCTGGATGAGGAAGAAGATATTGACCTGGATGAGTTGACCATTGCAAAGGGAGAAGGTAACGGAGGGAAGGAAACCACCAATACCAATTTGATATGAAAGGAATCATTCTGGCAGGAGGGTCCGGTACGAGACTCCATCCCCTGACCCTGGTCATGAGCAAGCAGTTGATGCCTGTATATGATAAACCGATGATTTATTACCCTTTGTCAACCCTCATGCTTTCAGGTATAAGGGAGATCCTTATCATATCAACCCCGCATGACTTACCTCATTTCAAGCACCTGCTGGGTGATGGTCGTCCTTGGGGGTGTCAGTTTACATATGCTGTCCAGGAAGAGCCCAATGGACTGGCGCAGGCTTTTGTGATCGGTGCGGATTTTATCGGTAATGATAAGGTGGCGCTCGTGTTGGGAGATAATATCTTTTATGGTACCGGAATATCCAGGATGTTACAGCAATGCAATGACCCGGATGGAGGTATTGTCTTCGCATACCATGTGTCCGATCCGGAGCGATATGGCGTGGTTGATTTTGATGAAAACGGCAAAGCCATCTCCATTGAAGAAAAACCACTTAAGCCCAAGTCTAACTTTGCCGTTCCCGGTTTGTATTTCTATGATCAGAATGTAAAGGAGATCGCGGCAAACCTTAAGCCCAGTGCACGTGGCGAATATGAGATCACCGATGTGAACAGGCAATACCTCGAAGCCGGAAAATTAAGTGTGGCAGTGCTGGACCGGGGAACCGCCTGGTTGGATACAGGTACTTTTGATAGCCTGATGCAGGCAGGTCAGTATGTACAAGTTATCGAGAAACGCCAGGGACTGAAGATCGGCTGTGTGGAAGAGGTGGCCTGGCGTATGCGCTATATTGATGATGCTCAATTGGAGAAATTAGCCGAACCATTAAGGAAAAGTGGTTACGGTGATTATCTTCTATCTCTGATCAAAAACAGGTGAATCCGGTGAAGGATATCCGGAAAATGCTTGAACATGCCTTTGCAGACTGGGTGCCGGGGACTAACCCTACCGGTCTATACGAACCTATCCGCTATATCATGTCGCTTGGCGGAAAACGCCTGCGCCCCACTTTGGTGCTCACCGCTTGTAAAATGTCAGGATCGGATTCAGAGCGTGCATTGGGGCCGGCGATGGCCATCGAAATATTCCACAATTTCACACTGATGCATGATGATATCATGGATCAGGCACCGCTGCGTCGCAATCAGCCTACCGTGCATGCAAAATGGGATGTGAATACCGCCATCCTGTCCGGGGATGCCATGTTTGTGAAAGCTTATGAGAAAATGATGGATGCTCCGGAAGCATGTCTGAAGCAGGTACTGCAAGTATTTAACAAAACAGCACTGCAGGTATGTGAAGGTCAGCAACTGGATATGGATTTTGAGAGCCGCAATGATGTGTCTCTGGATGCATACATGGATATGATCACCATGAAAACGGCAGTGCTGCTGGCTGCCAGTTTACAGATCGGTGCCTTATGCGGCGGAGCAAGTGAAAGCGATGCCCGGATCTTATACGACTATGGCTTGCACACAGGGATCGCCTTCCAACTGATGGACGACTTACTGGATGCATTCGGAGATGCTTCCTCCTTCGGTAAACAAACAGGAGGCGATATTCTGGCTAACAAAAAAACATTCCTTTGGTTATCGGTGGGTGAACACGGAAGTGGTGATGATATAACGCTTCTTGAGCACTGGGCATCCCGCCATGATGCACCTGAAGAAAAGGTATCTGCCGTGAAATCTTTGTATCAGAAAATCGGGGTAGATAAGATGCTGAAGCAAAAGGTAAGGGAACATTACCAACAAGCCGATAATGCACTTACCGAACTCTCCTTTAACGCGGAAATTCTAACCACGTTTATGGAAGGACTGATGAGTCGCGAGGTTTAGGTTAGTCTTTAGTAGTTAGTAGATAGTAGTTAGTAGTTAGTTTGGAAGCATCCTTACTAAATACTTTGTACTAACGACTATTCTCAGTTCGGATGGAACTTCCAAATTTTATATATTTATGTCCCTTCGTTTTTAATAATTCCCGCATTGTTTCAGAAAATAAAATGGTTCGGATCATTAGGGATTGCTTGTTGTTGTGGGGTTTGATCGTTTGTGGCTGCCTATCTGTGACGGCGCAACAGGACACGTCATCGCTGTACGCTAAAACGTATGAACTTTATGGTCCGGACGACCGGTTGGCAAGAGGTGAATTCTATCGGAGCGAGCATAAGCAGGCCAACGGCTCGGCATTCCTTTTTGATAGTATTATGCCAAGTTCCGTGGTTGTCGTTAAAGGCGAAGTTTTTAATGATGTATCCTTACAATATGATATTGTAAAGAATAAATTGATCCTATACACATTGGTTAATGGACTCAGCGAGATTCCTGTTGTAATGCGTGGGGAGTGGGTGGATGAGTTCATTGCCGGCAATCGCCGGTTTATTAATGCAAAGAAATTCAACGATGAGTCCGGTCCGGTTGGATTTCTGGAAATGGTGGTGACAGCCGATGAACATGTTTTTCTTATAGGGCACACCAAACGTTTCATTCAGGATTATTCAAGCCTCAACCCATATGGCCGGTTCTCATCTGTAAGACAAACCCTTTATTGCCCGGAAGCAGGAGAGTTGAAGAAGGTGAAAACAAAAAAGGATTTTGTTGCCTGTTTTCAGGATGAGAAAAGTGAGATCAATCGATATTTCAGGAAACACCGGATTCGTTATAAATACATGAGTACTGAACAGTTGGCTGATATTGGAGCGAAGTTTCATGTACGGGAAGACAAGGATAAATATCATTTGGCTGACACGTCTGAAGCGGCACAATTCCGGTTATTTCATCCATGGGTCATAGCCGCTGTCAGTGATTATAGCGATTCGGTGGCCATGGGTAAGCGCAGCGTATTGTCCTGGAGTTTTTTCAATAATGATGACTTTAATGTTGATCCGGACACAGTAATCGATCCATCGAAGGCGAACCATCTTCTCAGAAACGAAAAGGAATACAACATAAAGACGGTTGTAGCAGGCAGCCGGACCTCGCAGACTGGTGGTGCGATGGCTGTTGTAAGAGGATATGTGCGCAGGGCAAAGGACGGTGAAGGAATTGCTGGTGCCACATTGTATGTGGAAGGTGCTGATCTGGGCACGGCCACGGATGAGCACGGGTTTTATTCTGTTACAATACCCAGGGGAAAATATATCCTGATCCTGAGAGCGATCGAATTCAGGGAAGAAAGGATGAACTTAACGGTTTATGATGATGATAAGATTGACTTCTCCATGGTGGAGCAGGTTTATGATTTGCAAACAGTGGTCGTTTCTGCAGGGGTGGTTAATAAGTTGGAGCTGGCTTCGCTGGGTTTTGAAAAGCTGGATGCGAAGGCCATAAAGGTTATTCCCCGGATGATGGGGGAGGCGGACCTAGTCAAGACTGCATTGTTGTTACCAGGTGTTCAGTCTGTGGGAGAAGGTGCATCCGGGTTTAATGTAAGGGGAAGCCCGGCCGATCAGAACATATTTTATCTGGACAACATACCAGTTTATAATACAGGTCATTTGTTTGGCATGTTTACTGCTTTCACTCCGGCTGCGATCAAGGACTTTACTTTGTATAAAGGAAGCATTCCCGTTCAATTCGGCGGACGCCTGGCATCGGTATTCGACCTGCATACAAAAACGGGGAACCGTAAAAAGTTTTCAGCCAATGGTGGTGTTGGCCCATTGACAGCCAACCTTTTAATTGAGGGGCCCCTGGCCAAAGAAAGAATCAGTTATCTGGGTGCTGTACGTTCGTCATATTCCGGCTGGATGTTCAGATTGGTGGAGGAACCCAGGATCAGAAATAGCAGAGCGGATTTTCAGGATGCATTGCTGCATGTCAATATGGGTGTGGGTGACAACAACACATTACACATTGTGTCATATGTTAGTCGTGATAACATTAATCTTGCCAGTTTTACCCACATGAACTACAGGAATGCGGGGATATCGGCAACGTGGAGGCATATTATCAGAAACAGACATCACGTTGAGACAAGTGCAATCTACAGTCAGTACAAATACCACGAGAATAACAGTGTTGAAGAAAAGACGGCATATTCTTCCGGGTATGCGTTGAATCATTCGGAAATCAAATCTACACTCACATGGCTTCCCGGCAGCAATCATAAAATCACTGCGGGCGCCGGTGGTATATTTTACCTGATCAATCAGGGAGGGCGGTATCCATTGACCTCCGAATCGCTGGTGACACCCCTTCAACTGGGAAAGGAACGGGGGATTGAAACGGGAATCTTTGCAAACGATGAGTGGAAGATCGGTGCATTAACCGTGATCAGCGGAGGTTTGAGGTATAACCTGTATTCTTATCTGGGACCCAGAGATATGTATGTTTATGACGGTGACCGGAAGACCGTTTCATCTATCACCGATACCATGAACTACGGGAGGGGTGAACGTATCGTAACCTATCATGCACCTGATGTTCGGCTCTCAGCAAAGTATTCACTCTCGGATCTTGTTGTAGTAAAAGGCGGTATTAATCAAGTTCATCAATATGTGTTTATGCTTTCCAATACCGTGGCTGTTGCACCCACGGATAAATGGAAGTTGGTTGATTCCCATATTAAACCGCTTAGCGGTATCCAGTATGCTGCTGGTATCTTCAGGAAAAGCAGGAATGATGTGTTCACTTTTTCTATGGAAGCATACTTCAAACATGCAAGGAATACCGTTGAGTTCCGCGATGGTGCCAGTCTCGCCTCCACCAGAACCCCTGAAACAGAAGTGCTACAGGGGCAACTAAAAGCAGCGGGTATTGAAACAATGGTGAGTAAAACCAAAGGCCGCCTTAACGGTTGGGTGAACTATACATTCTCCAGGTCCGTTGTTTGCGTTAATAGTCAGACATCTACAGATGCCATCAATCAGGGAGTACCCTTCCCAGCCAATTTTGATAAACCGCATGCCATCAACATAGCAGCCAACTATCGTTTCTCCCGCCGCTTTAACGTTTCCACCAATATGGTTTACGCAACGGGTCGCCCCATCACTTACCCGATTGCCATTTTCTATCAGAATGAGATTCCGATTGTACAATACTCAGACAGGAATGCATACCGGATCCCCGACTATTTTCGTATTGATCTTTCTGCCAGCGTGGAGGGAAATCTCAAGTCAAAAAAACTAATACACGGTTCCTGGAGTTTTTCAGTCTATAATCTTTTAGGCCGCCGTAATGCTTACTCGGTATATTTCAAACAGGAAGAAGGGAGTATCAAAGGATACAAACTTGCAGTTATCGGAACCCCTATATTTTCCTGTGCATACAGCTTTAAACTGGGAGGTTATGAGGAGTAGCAAATGTATTTTACCTGTTATGATGGCTATTGCCATTCTGTATGGCTGTGTGGAAGAATATCAGCCGGAGATCGATGAAGGCAAATCTGTACTGGTGGTGAACGGAGCCATCACGGACCTGCCCGGACCCTATATGGTACGGATATCCACCTCCTCAAATACTTCCGACCCTAAATATCATCCGCTCAGGAATTGTGTGGTCACTATTGCGGACAACTTAGGAAATAAAGCCGCTCTTAGTGAAACATCGGATGGTGAATACTATACGGATTCTGCTGCGATCCGTGGCATACCCGGCCGTAGATATCATATTATCGTGGAAACACCTGATGGTGAACGGTTCGAGTCAGATGAAGAATTGTTGATGAAAGGGACGGGTATAAAGAACCTTTATCCGATCCTTGAAACACATGATGACCCTGAATTTCCTACCCCTAGGGAAGGCTATCAGTTTTATATCGATACAGAAGTTCCCGTTTCCGATACCAACTATTATATGTGGTCGCTTGCATCAACCCATAAGTTTGATGTAGAGTTCAAAATTTATTGGTATTACGATGGGATAAGACTCCATCAGGTACTGCACACAGATTCTCTTCAAACATGTTTCAGGACCGATGCGATCAAAAAGATCTTTCTTTATAATACATCTGAATTCAGTCAACCGGTTGTAGAACATCATCCGCTTCACTTTGAGGATAATTATTCTAAGGCACTGACCATCAGGTATAGCTTGTACGTACAGCAGATGTCGCTTACGAAGGAGGCTTATACCTATTGGAATAGCATCAGGGAGATATATGATAACCAAGGCTCTCTCTATGAATATCAACCTTACTCAGTCCGGGGAAACATATACAAAGTGGGAGATCGTGGGACGGAAGCCTATGGTTATTTTATGGCGGCAGGGGCATCTGACAGAAGAGTGTTTGTTGATCGCCCGCCTGGTGTGAGATTCATATATGATATTTGTCTGTTCACAGAGGCCGATATCAGAGCTGTAGCGTATCTTGATTATACCAGCCCTGACGAATGGCCTGTGTTTGTTGCTCATGATCATAGTGGAACCAGCGGAATTCCCAACAAGGATTGTATGGACTGTCGGGAGAATGGTGTACTTGAAAAACCCCCTTTCTGGATTGATTGAATGTAAAGTCATACCAATCTCACGCTCTCGTATTATTAGCGTTCTTTTCCTGGTCCTGTTATGGCCGGGATTCACGCCTGTATTTTCCAGGGATGAACCGGATACGTTTGAAAAGGTGATCATCACGACGGACAGGTCGATTTACTATACCGGGGATATTTTGTGGTTCAATGCCAGTGTCATGTCCTCCCTCCCTTCCGGTCTGGCATCCACCGTGGTTTACATTGAAATATTTGATCACAGGATGTTACCGGTACTGCAAACCAAATGCAGGGTTAAAAATAATGTTGCCCAAAGTGGAATTTCCATCCCGGATGACCTGATCACAGGAAGTTATTTTATTCGGGCCTACACCCAATTTATGAGAAACTATCCGCCGGAATACTATCATACCAGTCAGCTGATTGTGATTAATCCGAATGCACCACCTGAGAACGGTATGTATGTGGTTGATACCAGCAGATTTCAGATGGGATGGCATGATCGCAGGGCCAAAGAGCATGTCAGGATTTCAACAGATAAGGATAAATATCGTCCAGGTGATGTCATGAACGCCACCATCACCGGAGAAGATATAGATGACTTAAGTATTGCTGTGGTGAGAAAAGGAACCTATATAAGATCCTATCATGGAATTAATGAGTCACCTGGTCGGTCAGAAATACCTCGCGATGAAATAGAGTGGTGTCCTGAGATCAGGGGAGTCAGTGTTTCAGGTCGTGTGGTGAATACTGAGACCGGGCAAGCCATAGGTCATGCGCTTGTTTATGCGGGTGTTAATGTGGGGCAACAGCAGTTTCATGTTACCAGAACGGATGGTTCCGGAAGTTTTATTTTCAGTTTACAGAATCTCGAAGATCGCCAGGAAGTTTTTATAGCCGTTGAGAATCAACCGGAGGTATCTGCAACTATTCTGGTGAACAATGACTTTGCTCCAGAGTTTCCGGAAATACCGATCACGGCCATGGTTATGGATACTCCCACCTATGAACTCTATAACCGGTTGTATCTGGATAAACAAAGCAGACTTCATGACAGCATACCGGTAAATGTTTTTTATGAAACAGACAGCTTGAACCCACATCCTTTTCATTACGTGGATAACGGAATATGGCTTCGGGATTATGTCCCGCTTCCTACATTAAGAGAGGTGTTCAGCGAGCTGGTACCAAATTCATATGTCAGGGACATTGAAGGTCGTCAGCGCATTGTCACTTTTGATCCCAAGACCAATATTGTCTCGGAGAATACCATGGTATTGCTTGATGGTGTACCTTTCACGGACCATGACCGTTTATTAACCATTCATCCGGAACGGATCAGAAGCATCCACGTTATTCCAACTTATTTTGTAAATGGCGGATCAGTGTTACACGGACTGGTCAGCATCAGCACGGTTCGGCATGATCTGAATGGACTGGAGTTACCGGACGGTGCGGTTGTTGTTAAGGTGGGATCGCTTTGCCGGCAGATCAAACCGGTTCAACCAGGGACCGGTAACATAGGGGATTCGTTTACGGAAACGTTGTTGTATTGGGATGCACAAGCTTCATTGATCAGTGGCCAACATTTATTCCGGATTCCGATTCCCGAATGTGAGGGAGCATATGAGATTATTGTGTCCGGAATTGATCGGAAAGGTGTTGAAGTGTTCTCCGGGAAATCGTTGGTTATCCAACCCTGATTCTCAGGTGATGTGAAGAATAAAAAAGCCGGTGACATTCTTGCCACCGGCTTTTAGCAAAGTGATTCGTTCTAGTTTCCTTTTATCAATCGGATGATCTTCTGGCCTTTATCAGTAGTGGAAATCCTCACCATGTAAACGCCGTCGGGTAGTTGTTGCAGGTTAAGGTCGTGACGACCTTCGCTCAATCTCCTTGCCATCACCCTTTCACCAATCAGGTTCACGATCTCCATGTTGACCGTACCGGTTGCTGTTAAAGCAAGGCTTACCTGATCTCCGGCAGGGTTAGGGTAGAGGGCCACGGACATGTTCTGTCCGGCATTTGCTACACCCACATTGATCACATCCATCGGATCGGACATCCCTACACAACCACCGGCATCTGTTACTTCCACAGTGTAAGTGCCGTTCTCAATCGGCGTGTAACTGCTTCCGGTGGCACCCGGGATGGGATTGCCATTCAGATACCATTGATAAGTGGGGCTTCCGGTTACACCCGAAACAATGAGGTTGTTGCTTGCATCCACATTGATTACCGGGTTCACATTGTTCGGGGTAACCGTAGCCACCACTTCTGTGCGGCCGCTGGTACATTCCTTCTCCTGGATCTCCCAGTCGTAGAAGAAGTAATAATAACCAGCGGAACCAGCGTTTGTACCGGTGACGGATATGACACCTCCCACATTGTATGGGTAGGTCCCACCTGCATCATTGCGATAAAGGTCTACCGTAGCACCGGTTACTTTGATAAAATAATTGGTGCCGGGGTTCATCAGGAAATCAAGGGTGACCCGGCTCTCACCGGCAGGAATATTCACTGTTTTGGTATGTACCACGGATCCTGTATCACTTCCCTGAAGTACATCAATCACCCGGTTTCCGGCGGTATTGGCAAAAACTTTAACGGTTCTTATGTAAACCGACGAGGTTACGTCGAAGAATAAACCGCGCAGGTCATTGGCCGTAAAATAACCACCTGTTCCAACCGATGCCTCATCAGCAGGGCCTCCCTTTTGGGCAGCCTTGACATCTTTGGCCTCAACCCAATAACTTGTGGTGGTGCTTACGTTCGGACTGTATGAAGTGCCGGTATTTACCAGGTTTCCACCGGTAGCGGCATCATACCAGTTCCATGTGTTACCGCTTCCTGAGGCGGACAGATTAACCACACCGGCTCCGCATCGCTGACCATCCTGCACGGTGGGATTCCCGAGTAAGCTGATGTTGATGTAAGAAGTTTTGGTAGCGGTATTTTGCCCGTACGAATTGCCAGCGGTAAGCTTTACTGTAAATGTTCCGCTGGTGGTATAGGTATGGGTCGGGTTTTGTTGGGTGGATGACTGACCGTCTCCGAAATCCCATGACCAGGAAGTGGGTGCGCTTGTGGAGTTGTCGGTGAACTGTACCGTTCCATCACAACTGCTGGTCACATCGGCTACGAAGTCCGGAGTGGGTGGCACGGCACAATTCGGTTTGCTGCCTACACCCACGGCATACCATGCATTTGCTGTGGCAATATATTCCGTTGAGCAGTCACCATAAAGATCTTTGGCAGCCTCCAGTGCATAGTAACGCGCATCTGAATAGTCTGAATTGGTTCCCAGGTAAACAGTCAGGTTGCGGAAGGCGATCTTTTCAGCTTTGTCGCGTCCGATGCCGGACACGCTGTATGCATTGCCGTTGTCGTTGGTTCCCGACTTTCCTTCACTCAAAAGATAGTACCAGAAATTCTGAACGCCGCTGTTCGTGTGAACACCACCGTTATCACCACCACTTGTTGAAGCCCAGTTGGTACCCTGGTAGGTATCGGGATGGTTATAGGCGTTCGGGTTTTGCATGTTTCTGAAGGCACCTATATCTTCTGCCATCAGATAATCTCCTTTGGATGGGGTGGCATACCATTCCACTGCGGTTCCAAAAATATCACTGAAAGATTCGTTGAGTGCACCGGATTCTCCCTGATACACCAGATCGGCGCTTTCGCTGGTAAGACCGTGTGCTACCTCATGACAACCGATATCGATGGTGGTCAGCGGGGCGCCGTTGCCATCACCATAGCGCATGTACTGGCCGTTCCACGAAGCGTTGACCCAACCATTGTCCCAGTGAACATATCCCACCAGCTTAAAGCCATTTCCGTCAATGCTGTTGCGGTTGTGCTTCTCCTTCAGGTAGTCGTACATTTTTTCTGCTGCAAAGTGTGCATTCGTGCCGGCATCATCCATGTTGGTAGTGGTGGTCCAGTTGTTGTCACTGTCCGTAAAGTCAACAGCGCTACCGGTGGATGTACCTGTATTGGCATCCATCGTCTGGATTCCGTTTCCTCGACCTACCTCACGTAAGCGATAGGATCCGTTGTAGCTGTCGGTGGTGATTGTTTGGGTATTGTCATAGCGGGTTTTTGCAGTTCCCTGCACGTCGGCGGTGTGGATACGGTCGTTCCTGGCAATGACTTCACCGGTGTGGGCATCTACATAAACGTCCCAACGACCATCCGGCACAAGAGACCAGATGTCATATTTATAGGCAAGATGAAAATCACCTGTGGACGGATCCAGGTTTCTCGCCACGATCCATAATTCGGCTTTCGGGCCAAAGTCAAGAGTAGGGTCTTCAAAAACCTTTCGCAGATTCTCTATTTCTTCGGGTGCATCCCAAATGAACTTTTGTCCACCGGTGAACTGTACAGCTGAAGCTAGCCCGGTTTGTTCACTGATGTCAGGAATGACATTCACCTGACCAACGGCCTGGTGTTGCCCGTTGATGCTTCGTACGGCACCATCGATCATATGTGCCCGGAATTCTCCGCCTTGCACAGGTATGCCTTTGTATTGTTGTTGGAATTTCTGGTGCTGATAGCCGATGGCATCTGCTTCTGTTTTGACTAGCTTGTAATCATCGGACGGACTTGCCTGCACAGCCTGCAGGATGAGTTCCAGAGGTTGCTTCTGTGCATGCCTTTGGGAAGTCTCGTCAAATTTAACGTACAGGGGTTTTTCAGAGCGTGCTCTGTCCATACGAATCTTTGTAGCATCCTGGATAAGTGCAGAAGCAGCTTGTCCTTCAATCTCCTGTCCATAGGAGGACAGCGAACCCACGACTACGCATAGGGGTAAAACCATACCCCGCGCAATGCTCTTTTTCATATCAGTAACGGATTAGTTAGTAAAACAACTAAACAAAAATTAGTAAAACAACTAAACAAAAAGAAGTAAGAAAGTATAATAAACTGTCAACTGTGACGACGGCAAGGGCAATAAACGAAATGAATAGAAGAAATCCAAATAATTGCCCGCAAAATCAAAAGATTATTTGGTTTCGGGAAGTGATTTTAACTTTTCATATTAAATCCTCAAGAGCGGGTCTCAGGGTTGGGAACCGGAACGAGAAGTTGACAGACTTCCACTTTTCCGCACTGACCCGGCTGCCATTGGTTATTATTTCCGCCATTTCTCCCAGTACTAATTTCAGGAGCCATGCAGGTACCGGTGGAAGGAAAAGCGGCCGGTGCAAAACAGATGCAAGTGTCCGGGTCAGTTCTATTTGCGTGACAGGGTTGGGTGCGACCGCATTCCAGATTCCCTGCATGGAAGTATTTTCAATGGCTTTCTGATACATGCGGCAAATATCCCGGATATGAATCCATGGAAGAAATTGCTCACCGGTACCAAGCCGGCTTCCTATACCCCAGCGAACCGGTCCGGCCATTTTAGCCAGTGCGCCGCCATCATCAGCGAGTACGATGCCGGTTCTGAGCAATACCATTCGATTCACAACCGAAACCCGATCCAGTGCAGCAGTTTCCCACTGTTTGCAGCAGTCTGCCAGAAAATCCTCTCCGGGCGGATCCTCTTCGGAGAAAATATGGTCTGACGTGTCTGATCCGTAATAACCCGTAGCGGACGCTCCGATATAAACCGGTAATGTTTGTCCTTTGCTCTGCACCTCATTTAGTAATGTTAGATGAGAAGAAACCCGGCTATCTATGATGCGTCTTTTCTTTTCTGCTGTCCATCGTCCCCCGGCGACAGATTCCCCGGCCAGGTTGATGATGGCATGGGCGTCGATCAATGCATGCTCATCAATTTTTCCGTTCATGGGATCCCAATGATGCCATGAAGCATACGGTAGGGAAGGGGCGGGAGCATGACGACTCAGACATACCGGCTGGTAGCCCTCACTGTTGAGGTGAATGGCAAGGTGACGGCCTATCTGACCACTTCCTCCGGCAATGATCACCTTCCTGTTGTTACCCGGCGATATCGGAATTTCATTAGCCATTTGCGCATTGTAAGGTCAATGTTTACCTTCGCATGATTGAGTTTGTACCATAAATAAAGGCAACATGCTCGTTGCAAATTAAAACAAACCTATGAAAGCATTTCTGAAAAACGGCGGTGTATTACTGATTCTTCTGGGTGTATTGTTCGTGATCCTTAACGTACTTATGAATCGTCCGGATAATTTCTTCCTGATCGTCAGCTTCTTGTTTGTGCTGTTTGGTGTGATCGGATACATTGTATCAAACCGGATCATCAGCGAAGAGTGAATTTGTTTAATTAAGAATGAATGGGGAACCATTGTTTCCGGTTATCTTCCATTCTTAATTCTTCATTTCTTCATTCTTAATTCATTAAGCTTTTCCCAGTCCTCATCTTTCAGTTCACCCATGATGTTGAACTGGCCGGCGCCTTTCAGCCACTCACCCCCATCGATCGTTACCACTTCGCCATTAATGTATGCCGCATATGGTGATGCGAGGTAGGTCGCAAGATTTACCAGCTCTATATGTTCACCGGTTCTACCAAGGGGAACACGCAATTCCGGACTTAGTTTTTTTGCCAGATTTCCGGGGAAGAGCCGGTCCCAGGCTCCTTTGGTGGGGAATGGACCTGGTGCAATGGCATTGCAGCGAATTCCTTTGGGTCCCCATTCAACGGCCAGAGAACGGGTTAGGGATAATACACCTGCTTTTGCGCAAGCAGAAGGTGTTACGTAGCCGGAGCCAGTCCACGCGTATGTGGTCACAATATTCAGGATCATGGCCGGATGTTTTTTGCCGATCCAGTGTTTCCCGAAAGTAAGGGAAGTATTATAGCTGCCTTTTAAAACGATATCAACCACGGTATCAAAGGCACGGTGTGATAATTTTTCCGTGGGACTAATAAAATTCCCGGCGGCATTGTTAACGAGAATGTCCGGTATGCCTGCATGATCCAATGTAAACTGAAGCAATGCTTCTACCTGGGAAGCATCTCTCACGTCACAGGCACAGGCTAGTATTTTTCCTGGCCAGGATGCTTCAAGTTCCTGTTTGGCAGCATCCAGCACTTCCTGCCTGCGGCTGGTGATGACCACCCTTGCGCCCAGGTGCAGAAATCCGGTGGCCATGGATTTTCCGAGGCCTGTGCCTCCGCCGGTGATCACCACGATCTTATCGTGAAGCGCGTTCTCGCGTAACATGATCTGTGAGAGATCCAATGGTGTAGTCATTTGGATTGTCCTTCGTTGATGGCAATGACCTCCCGGATTTCGGGAAAGGCCTTTTTCACAGCTTCCTCTATACCGGCCTGCATGGTCATTGGGCTCATGGAGCACGAGCAGCAGGCTCCCCAAAGTCTGACTTTCACAACCAGGTCAGGGGTTATTTCTTCCAGCGTCACATCACCACCATCAGCCTGAAGAAAAGGGCGTATCTGTTCCAGCTCTTTCTTTATCCGGTCAAATAAAGTGGTGTCGATGCGTGCCGGCATGCAATCAGAATTGGGTGACTTTAACGGTTTCTGACGGAGCCAGGGAAGCATTCCTTATCGCCAATGTCTGGGCCAGTTTCCCGGCCAGTTCGGTAAATGCCCGGGCGGTTTCAGTATCATCCTGCAGTGCAATGGGCCTTCCTGCTTCTGAGGCTTCGGCAATGGATTGGATAAGGGGAATCTGGCCGAGCAGTGGGATATTAAACTCATCCAAAAGCCGTTGACTTCCTCCGTTACCGAAGATATAATATTTGTTTTCCGGCAGTTCGGCCGGGGTGAACCATGACATGTTCTCAATCAAACCCAGGACCGGAACATTGATCTGCTCCATGCGGAACATCGCCATTCCTTTTCTGGCGTCTGCTATGGCCAGACTTTGTGGTGTGGTAACTACCACTGCACCGGTCAGTGGAAGGGTTTGCACGAGTGTCAGGTGGATGTCGCCGGTGCCAGGAGGCAGGTCAACCAGGAGATAATCCAGCTCACCCCATGCCACATCGGTGATCATCTGATTTAATGCTTTTGTGGCCATCGGGCCGCGCCAGGCCACCGCTTGTGAGGCTTCCGCAAAAAAACCGATGGACATCAGTTTGACACCGTAATTTTCCACGGGTGCCATTTTCTTCTTTCCGTCTTCCTCTGCCATGCCGGGACGTTCAAAGCCTACATCAAACATCAGGGGGACAGATGGACCATAAACATCAGCATCGATCAGACCCACTTTTGCTCCGTGTTTGGCCAGTGCAACCGCAAGATTGGCGGCAACAGTAGACTTCCCCACACCTCCTTTACCGGAAGATATGGCCACGATATTTTTAATGCCTTTCAGGGCGGGCTTGTTGTTGCTTTGACCGGAAGTCACTTCCGAGGTCATATTTATATCAACCCTGGCATCGGCATTTACATAATGGATGATGGCATTCTCACAGGCCCGTTGGATCATCTCTTTCATTGGGCAGGCCGGGGTGGTAAGTACCACGGAAAAGCGGACATTCAATCCTTCGATCTCAAGGTCCCGGATCATGCCCAGGGTTACCAGGTCTTTTTTCAGATCCGGATCATCAACATGTCCTAATGCTTCAAGTACGGCCTCTTTTGTAATCGGCATGAAACGTTGAATTGGTGCAGAATGTAAAGATATAGATTATGTAGAACAATTCTAAATAAGGGAAAGCTCAGAACCGGTCAAACGGCAATTCTTTCATAGGATCCCAGAAGTGTTTATCGAAATCAACCACCTGGTCATTGACCACACGCACACCCTCGTTCTCGAGTAATTGCTGCATCAATGTTGGTCCGCTGAAATGGTGTTTCCCCGTAAGCAAGCCTGCCCGGTTTACCACCCTGTGCGCAGGTACCGATGAATGGTGTGTGTGTGCCTGATTCATGGCCCAACCTACCATACGGGCCGATCTTCCTGAACCGAGATATTTGGCAATGGCGCCATACGACGTGACCTTTCCATAAGGAACCAGTCTTACTACCTCGTAAACGCGATCGAAAAAATCTTCCTGATGCGGTTCGGACGGTGAATGTGAAAGCTTATGATTTTGGTTTTTTTGTTCCACCCGATATTTTCTCCTTCAGTAAATCATTGATCTCCCTAAGGTATTCATTTTCTCTTTCCATGAGGGCGATCTTTTCTTCGCAGAATTTCACCTGCTGCTTCAATAGTGCAGCCTCATTTTGTTTCAGATAAGTGTTGGGTGGTTCGGAAGCCAGGCTGCCTTGTGTGTAGTATTGAAAAAAGTCAACACCCAGGGCATCCGATAGTTTTTGAAGAAGGCCTGTGTCAATGCTTTTCCTCTTGAAAATCCCATATACATTCTGGGAGGTTGTATTGATCCGGCGGGCAAGTTCTGTCTTGCTCATACCGGACTCCCGGAGATGTTTTTTAATCATGAGACCTATGTGGACTTCCATACAACAAGTGTCCACAAAATTTCGTGAAGAGCGCACGCTTCGATATCGCAAAAAATATACTTAAATGTAAAATTTAATTACATCACAAAAATATAATCAGAATTGATACGAAGTACTTACAAGGTGAAATGGTTATGACCTTTTATGCGGATTGAAGGCCACATAGTGGATAGGCTTACCTTCAGCGAGGAACCTGCTTTCATAAAATGTGGTGATGGCCGAAACCTCGGGAGGAAGAAGGTCGGCTTGCGCATAGACATCATCGCTCTTAATTTCGGCTGTTATGCCTTCCTGGTCGAGGACCTCATTCGTAAACTCAAAAAGCTCCGCACTGTCTGTTTTCAAACGCACCAATCCTTCACCGGAAAGGAAGCGGCGATAGTGGTCCAGAAAGCCCGGACTGGTCAAACGTTTTTTGGTACGCTTGCGCTTGAGTTGAGGATCGGGAAAGGTGATCCATATATCATCCACTTCTTCCTGCGCGAAGAAATGGGGCAGCCATTCGATCGGGCTTCTTATAAAAGCCACGTGTTGAAGTCCGTCATCCAGGGCGGTTCGTGCACCCCTCCATATCCGCGCACCCTTGATATCAACTCCTATGAAATTATCTTTCTGATTTCTTCGGGCGAGTCCGAGGGTATAATCTCCCTTGCCACAACCTAATTCGAGGATAAGCTTTCCCATGTTGCCGAAATATTCCTTCGCCCATTTTCCCTTCCATTTGAAAACTTCTTCCGGCACCGGTCTTCCGGGTTGAATGACATTTGGCAACGACTCATTCTCGCGATAGCGCCTTAACTTATCCTTTCCCATATTCGCTGCAAATATATGTGCTTACTTTACACAAGTCGCGAAAGGTTTTAACTTTGGGTTTACGTCATGAAAGGGAATCAAAGAATATTGGTGGCTCCGCTGGATTGGGGTCTGGGTCACGCCACGCGATGCATTCCTGTGATCCGTAAATTGATTGAAGCCGGCCGTGAGGTATTCATCGGCGGAGCTTCTTCCTCCCTTTCATTGCTTCAGGAAGTTTTTCCACAGCTGCATGGATTGGAACTTCCCTCATATGACGTTCGCTATCCGGAGAATGGAAATTTCATGGCAGCTGCCATGCTGAAGCAATCTCCCCGTTTATGGCGGACCATTCGTGAAGAACATCGCGTGTTAAATGATTACGTGGATATGCACCGCCTGGATGCCGTGATATCTGATAATCGTTACGGATTATGGTCTCAACGCATACCTTCGGTATTTATCAGTCACCAGTTACATGTGCAGGCGCCGGCTTTCGAAGGACTGATCTATCAGATGCAGCAGCATTGGATTCGCAGGTTTACCTATTGCTGGGTGCCGGACGCGGCCGGTGAAGAAAACCTGTCGGGGCGCTTGTCCCACGGCCAGCCGCTGCCGTCACATGTGCGATATGTTGGTTTGCTATCGCGTTTTACCCTTCCTGAGACCACACCGACCGCTGACCCCAACAAATGTCTGGTCATTCTTTCAGGGCCCGAACCGCAGCGAAGTCAGTTGGAGGAGGAACTGGTCTCCCGTCTGCCTGACCTCAATATGAAAGTGACCATCATCAGGGGTAGAACAGGGACCGCTCCCGCTTCATCCGAATCTATCACTTGGTTTGACCACCTTGCTGATGAGCCATTTAGAGATCAGATCATGGGGGCGGGTGTGATCATCTGCCGTTCGGGATATTCAACCCTTATGGACCTCAGAATATTGGGTCGGACAGCCATTCTCATTCCGACTCCCGGACAAACAGAGCAGGAATACCTGGCAGAATATGCGGCAGGTTCCGGTTCCGGGATAGAAGTACATCAATCCGACCTGGGTCTGGGGAATGCGCTGGTTGCCTATCGCAAGCTAAAGCCGCTTAAGCCCATGCGGCCCGAAGGATTGCAAAAGGCGATAGAAGAGTTGATCCGGCACAAAGGTTTATAAGTCGTTATGCTTTTACGCTGACCAATTTATTTCTACATTTAGAATCTCTTCGCATCCAGTTATTCGAATATGAAAAGAATCTTTTTCGGATTTTGTATTGCTTTGGTCGCATGTGGATCTCAGCCTGGGGAATTAACACAGCATGGTGCATTTGCTATGGCCGGAAAATGGCGTGCGGAGAAAGGAAAGAATGCGCTGGGGCAAATGGAATATATAGACCTGGATCTGACGGCGGAAGGGAATGGTTATCTGGGTGAAGGATTGCGTGCAGGTGATAAGGAGGGATACCTGCCGTTCCTGTCCTTTAATATTGAACATTGGTTGTTTTCCGAAGATACCTTAACCGTATCCGGGGAAGTTGATGCCGGACAAGCTTCCGAAAATGATGAAATACGTCAGGAGTTGTTAGGTATCCGGATAGAGAAAATATTCGTGGTGACCGAGACGGGTCCGGACTGGTTTAAAGCCAGGCCATATGATCCGGATGATAACCTGATTCATTTGGCGGGTGAATCTCAGGAAGGCGAAGTGCTTGTTTTTCGGAAACGCTGATTAGACGGGCGCTCCTTTGCTTTTTCAAGGGTGAAGGAGAATGTGGATCCCACTCCTTCCGTACTCCTCACATTGATGGTTTGTCCGTGCGCTTCAATGATGTGCTTGACAATGGAAAGGCCTAGTCCTGTACCGCCGCGTTCGCGGGATCGGCTCTTGTCAACCCTGAAAAAGCGTTCGAAGATACGGGGCAGGTGTTTCTTGGGGATGCCGATGCCGTCATCGGAAATTTCCACCAGCCAGTTCTCGTCCATATCATAAAACCGTACTTCGGTCTGGCCTCCCTTCTTCCCGTAACGGATACTGTTTACGATCAGGTTGGTGATGACCTGACGAATCCGCTCTTTATCTGCCATCGCTTCCCGGGGCTTTTCATCGTGATCCTTGAATCCAAGTGTAATGCTGGAGTCCCTTGCCACCAGTTCCTGCGACTTCAGGATGTCTCTTGTAAGCGCAACCACATCAAACTTGTCCATGTCCAGTTCCAGATGACCGGCCTCCAGCTGGCTGATTGTTTCAAGATCTTCTACAATATGGATCAGCCGATCCACGCTTTTGTCGGCTCTTTGGAGGTAGTCCCGGTTGATCGATTCATCTTCCAGTCCACCTTCCAGCAATGTCAGGATATACCCCTGGATGTTGAAGATCGGCGTCTTCAGTTCGTGCGACACATTTCCCAGAAATTCCTTCCGGTATTGTTCATCCGCCACCAGCCGGTCGATCTCCTGCCGCTGGCTGTCTGCCCAGGCCTGCACATCCATATTAACCCGGGCCATGAGATCCTCATGAATAATGGATGAGGTCTCCTCTTTCTTTTCAAGCTTTTTGGATTTTTCCTTTTGGATGGTTTTGTAAATGAGCTTGATCTTCCTGTAGATGAAATGACCGATGGTATAGCGCATCACCAAAAAGGATATCACAAACACCAATCCGAAATGAAAAACAATGACCAGTTTGGTTGGGTTGGACAGGCTTACCCAGGACAAAAGGGTATACGCCACGGCAATCACGAGGGATGCCCTGATAGATATCTGATGTGGCGTTAAGTTCTTCATGAGAACTTACAAATGTACTACATCAGAACTCAAACTTATAACCTACGCCCTTAATGGTGCGGAAAAAATCATCACCCAGTTTTTCGCGAAGTTTTCGAATGTGTACGTCGATGGTCCGGTCGCCAACGATCACATCCTGACCCCAGACACGATCCAGGATTTCTTCCCTTCTGAAAACCTTTCCGGGTGCTGAAGCGAGAAGCACCAGAAGTTCGAACTCCTTACGGGGGAGTTCCAGCGTATCACCGTTGCATTGCACAAGGTGCTTATCCTGATCGATTGTCAGTGGTCCGGATTGAATGACGCCGCTGTCATCACCACCCCTGGCAGGGCTTCTCCTGAGCAACGCTTTCACCCGACTTACAAGTACACGCGGTTTAATAGGTTTGGTAATGTAGTCATCTCCTCCGGAATCCAAACCGGCCACATGAATGTAGTCCTCATTTCTTGCGGTGAGAAAGGCGATGACCACGTGTTCCATTTCCGGTATGGAGCGGATTTCCTGGCACGTCTCAATGCCATCCATTTCCGGCATCATGATATCCAGGATCACCAGGTCCGGTTTTATTTGTTTGGCTACGTTGATGGCTTCTCGTCCGTTATGCGCCACATTCACATCAAACCCTTCCTTTTCCAGGTTATAACGGATAAATTCGAGGATATCCTCCTCATCATCCACGAGCAAAATCTTTTTTGTAACGTCCATTATCTATTCGTTAGAAGTTCCCTCCGGTCATCGATGTTAAGGGAGGCAAGTAAAGGTCTGTATTCCCACTGACGCCTGCAAACCAGCGATTTAAAAATGACGAGTGCTTAACTTATTGTTAAAATAAAGTTAACATTAGAAATGATTGACGAATGTGAATGGCAGATACCTTTGTTTCCGTGATCATTGGGGTTTTACCCCGTTAGTTAACAAAAAAATATAGCCAGATTGCTGTCAGAAGTCCACTGAATACACTTTGGTGAAGCGGACCAGTGCCGGTCAATTAAATGTGTATCCTGCGGGTTGGGGAAAAGTTTTTTGATTGGGATGATCAACCCAAAAAGTAATCCGGTCATGGAAAGGATTACAAAAGACCTATCTTCGCAACATTAACATTAACATTTTTCCACATCAGTGAAGAAGCCATAGTGTGATATGAAATTTGATTTCCTGGATTTTATGGAGTTGTTGGGAGCCCTCGGCTTCTTTATCTTCGGTATGAAGGTGATGAGTGAAGGATTGCAGCATGCTGCGGGTGCACGTATGCGTATGATCCTTGGCTCCATGACAAAGAATCGTTTCCTGGGTGTACTGACCGGTTTTCTGATTACCAGCCTGGTTCAATCGTCTTCCGCCACCACGGTGATGACCGTAAGTTTTGTGAATGCAGGCCTCCTTTCCTTGGTAGAATCTGCCGGAATCATGATGGGGGCCAATGTAGGTACCACCATCACCGGGTGGATTGTGGCCTCCCTTGGTTTTAAGGTAAAGATTGTTACACTTGCCCTTCCTATTATTGCAGTTGGATTTCCCATGATCTTCAGCAAGCGCGGGAATATGCGATTCTGGGGTGAATTCCTGATCGGTTTTGCATTACTGTTTATGGGGCTGGAAGCGTTGAAAGATACGGTTCCGGATATCAAGAACAGCCCCGAGGTTCTCGAGTTTCTTTCAAGCTATGCGGATATGGGAATTTTGTCTACCCTGCTATTCGTGGGTGTCGGCACCCTTCTCACCATCATTGTGCAATCTTCCAGTGCGGCGATGACGCTTACCCAAACCATGTGTTTTCAGGGCTGGATACCTTTTGAGATTGCCGCACCAATGATCCTTGGCGAAAATATTGGTACCACCATCACAGCGGAGATCGCAGCCTTCATAGGTAATGTTCACGCAAAAAGATCGGCCAGGATTCACAGCCTTTTCAACGTTATCGGTGTAACCTGGATGGTTTTCCTGAATGGTTTCTACTTGCAGAAGATCAATGACATCATGATAGATATGGGCATGGGTTCGCCGTTTACAAGTGACGAGGCCATTCCCCAGGCGCTGGCGATATTCCATACAGCCTTTAACGTATCCAACGTGCTGTTGCTCATTTGGTTTGTTCCTGTGCTTGTGAAGGTGGTCATTCGGATGGTGCCTTCGCGCGGTGATATGGACGAAATGTACAAACTGGAGTACATTGACTCCGGCCTGATGACCACACCCGAACTTTCATTGCTGGAAGCCAAAAAGGAGATTGTAAAGTTCGGAACGCTCACCAAACGAATGATTGAGATGGTTCCGCCGCTCCTGCGAGAGAACAATGATAAGAAATTCGGAGAGTTGCTTTCGAGGGTGGAGAAGTATGAGAACATCACTGACCGTATCGAGGTAGAGGTTGCAGACTACCTGAGCAATATCTCACAAGGAGAACTTACACGTGAAAGCTCACTTCGGGTGAGGGGAATGCTGGGTGTGATCAATGATCTTGAGAGGATCGGAGATATATGCTACCAGATGTCATTATGGGTCTCGCGGAAACACCAGGAAAGGGTTTGGTTTACCCAGGCGCAGCGTGA
Organism: Flavobacteriales bacterium; assembly: GCA_020435415.1. Taxonomy (NCBI): domain Bacteria; kingdom Pseudomonadati; phylum Bacteroidota; class Flavobacteriia; order Flavobacteriales; species Flavobacteriales bacterium. Next base: position 12,625 of record JAGQZQ010000023.1, on the reverse strand, counting down.
AAATCTTCAAGATATGTTTCTGCTCATCTGTAAAGGTTTTGATGTGATGATCACCAACCTCGACAGGCCTTTCGGTCAGGTGAAGATCACGGAAGCTGACGAAGTGGAAATAGAGATCAATCAGTTGCGGGATCAACTGAGGGTTCTTCACCTTGAGGATCTGGAAAAGAATGAATACAACTTCCGGAGCGGGATGATATACAATGAACTGTTTTCTTCTTATGAGAAAATGGGGGATCACATCTTTAACATCACCGAGGCACTGATCGATATGAAGTGATCAGGGGGTGATGATCTCCGGGGTGTCGATGATGTTACTCTTATTCAACGCCCTGTCCAGCAAATAAAACCTGAACATGATGGTGTCGCTCTCAGGAGATAAAAAGTTCCTGTAAAATGGCGAAAGGTTCACATGTATCGTCCCCTTGACACAGCGGTTGGAGTTTTCCGTGTTGAGGTATGGAACACGATACCAGAAAGGCGGATCCAGCGTGGAGTCTTCCACAAATACCCCGTTCACCTTTTCAAAATAAGACATGTACAGGTTGTAATCGTATGGTGCCTGCGTCTCTGATTTCTTCAATCCGATATCGCCATCGCCATCTGAGAATTGAAAGAAAAGTTGGGCTGAATCATTGGTGATGATAAAGTCTTTGTATTCGATGAAAGGTGTATCCGGACATTGCGGCGGCTTGATGCATCCCACCCAGGTGAGCGCAGCAGCACCGATTAACCAGTAATATGAATGTTTGAGCTTCATCAGACGCATATTCATCATTTCAACTTCTAAATTACGAATTTATTATCACGCGTCATCCGGTATGAGTTTGCAAATGGGTAAGCTTCGCCCTGCATTTCATTATCTGCTACCTTTGCCGGATGAGACCTCAGGATAATAAGTCATGGTAATACCCGATAAGCTCAGGGAACGAATTTTCACGGTGAGTGAAGCGGATTTTGAGGACCTGGCCATGAATATATTCCGTTACCAGGCAACGGTGAATCCGGTTTACAGGCGGTACATTGAGCTTCTGGGGAGGCATCCGGATGATATCGGAAGTTTACGTGACATTCCATTTCTTCCGGTAAACCTGTTCAGGGGCCATGAGGTGATATGTACACCGAAACGCGCTGAAGTGGTATTTGAAAGCAGTACCACCACCGGCCAGCATCCGTCGCGCCACCATGTACCGGACGTTGATCTGTATCGTGAAAGTTGTCTTCGATCCTTCGGGCAGTTTGTTGGCCAGCCTTCACAGTTTGTTATTCTGGCATTGTTGCCTTCATATCTGGAGCGTGGCCATTCCTCCCTGGTTTATATGGTGCAGACGATCATGGAATCCGGCAGCCAACCTGAGAGTGCCTTTTATAAAGATGACCTGGAGGCCGTTGCTTCTGCATTGCAACAAATGGAGGCCAATGGGCAGCCCTGTCTGCTGATCGGCGTAACCTATGCCTTGCTTGATCTGGCAGAACGTTTCCCCTTTGCTCTTTCTACGACCATGGTCATGGAGACCGGAGGGATGAAGGGACGGAGGGAAGAGTTGGTAAGGGCGGAAGTACATGACCGTTTAAAGACAGCGTTTTCCATAGCTCAGGTGTGGTCGGAATACGGAATGACCGAATTGTTGTCGCAGGCGTATTCTGTAAAAGATGGGCTCTTTCAAACGCCATCGTGGATGCAGGTGCGGATGCGGGATGTGACGGATCCTTTCGCGGAAGTGCCGGATGGACGCGTTGGTGCCATCAATATCATAGATCTGGCCAATTTGTATACCTGCAGTTTCATTGCCACGGACGACATCGGAAAGTGGCATACCGATCGGCAGGCATTTGAAGTATTGGGAAGATTGGATGCCGCTGAGATTCGGGGCTGCAGTTTACTTTACCCGGGACTATAACAGGTTACTTTTCGGCCTGAACCTGGGCTTCATACAGACTTCTTACCATCCCGTCCGCCAGTCCGAATTTGGGGATCATGATGGACTTGCTTCCCGCCCATTTCATAATGGTCAGCATTATTTGTGCGGCCGGAAGGATGACATCGGCGCGATCCGCATTAAGTCCAGCTTTTACGATTCGTTCCTCAAATGTCAGGGCTTTGAGAAATGCATATACGTTCTTAAGTTGACCGTAGCTGTAAAAGGTAGTATCCTTCTTTTTGTTTGGAACGAGTTTGGATAATTTGTTGATGGTGCCTCCGGAACCGATGGTTTGGATCCCTTTCATGCCGGCGCAGTTTTTCTGAAGCCAGGTTTTGATATATCCCATCATCGCCTTGTCAACCTGGCCTTCCAGCATGCGTACCGTGCCGATATTAAATGATGTTGATGCTTTAACATCTCTTCCCTGAAAGACGGTAATCTCCGTGCTTCCACCTCCTATATCCACGTAAAGTGAAGGCCGGTCGGCATCAAGGAGCCGTTCAATATGTGTCGAGTAAATGATGGATGCTTCTTCTTCTCCGGAGATCACTTCCACTTCCAGGCCGGAATCTGAGCGTATCTTTTTCAGAATAGCAGGTGCATTGGTGGCTTCTCTCATGGCTGAGGTGGCACAGGCCCGGTAGCTACTGACCTGGTAAGCCCGGAGTAAGTGTGCGAAAGCAACACAGGCATCCACCAGGTGTTCAACATTTTTTTCAGAGACAACACCGGTGAGAAACACATCCTTACCTAATCGCAGGGGAACCCTTATCAGGGATTGTTTTCTGAAATGTGTTGTTTCTCCATCTTCAATCACCTGACAGATCAACAATCTAATGGCGTTCGAGCCGATGTCAACGGCACCTATATGATGAATATTCAATTTCCGCGATCTTATTTACCCAACCCTTGAAGATAGTTATAATAATCAATCTGAGCGCGGATGGCTTTTTTACCTTCGCTATTCCGGTAATGATTTTCCTGTTTTTCATCGATATACCGGGATTTTATATTGTCAGCCCATTGCATGTCCAGCATTTCAAGGAGCTGTTTCTGAAGCTTCGGGTCATAGATCGGGCACGTTACCTCCACCCTGAAATCCAGGTTCCGGCTCATCAGATCCGCGGAAGAGAGGAAGATCTGCTGATGTTTGCCTTCCCCGAAAACATAGATACGGGTATGTTCGAGAAATTTATCGACGATGCTGATCACCTCAATGTTCTCACTGATATCCGGTAGCCCGGGTATGAGTGAACATGTACCGCGTACGATGATCCGTATCTTAACGCCTGCCTGACTGGCATGGTAAAGTTTCTTGATCATTTCCTCATCCACCAGGTTGTTCAGCTTAAGGAAGATGTATCCTTTGCCCCCCTTTCTGGAATGGACGATCTCCTTTTGAATGAGTGAAGCAAGCTTCTTACGGGTGGAAAATGGTGATACCATCAAATGTTTTGCGGTGAAGGTCTGGTAGTTATTTTCCAGGAAATTGAACACTTTGGCTACCTCCATGGTAATGCGTTTATCCGCTGTCATCAAGGTATTGTCGGTATAAACGCGGGCCGTTACCTCGTTGAAATTTCCGGTTCCGATGGTGGCGTATTGTTTCAGCTTACCGTGTTCTTTGCGGGTGATCAGACAGATCTTCGCATGAACCTTCAATCCCTGCATGCCAAAGATCACCTTCACACCATCCTCTTCCAGTTTGTTGGACCACCTGATGTTGGCTTCCTCATCGAAGCGGGCTTGCAGTTCCATCACCACCATGACCTGTTTGCCATTGCGTGCGGCATTAACCAGCGCATTGATGACGTGACTGTTTTTTGCCAGTCTGTATGTGGTGATTTTGATAGAGGTCACAAAAGGATCGATGGCTGCCTCGCGAAGCAGATCGATCATGTGATTGAATGACTGGTAGGGGAAATGTAGCAGAACATCATGTTTTCTGATCACATCCATCGTGCTGTGTGCATTTACAAGAGCCGGGTGTCTGAGAGGGCGCAGGGTTTCATATTCAAGCTCTGAACCTCCGACGTTCGGGAATTTCATGAAGTCTTTGAAATTATGATATCTGCCTCCCGGGATCAGGTTATCCGATTCGGATAGTTTCAACCTTTTTTTTAAGTATTCCAGCATGGAAGGAGGAATGTTCCGATCGTAAACAAAACGTACCGGATCTCCTTTTTTTCGTTGTTTGATGCTACGCGTCATTTTCTCCAGGAAGCTTTTGGAGATGTCATGATCGAGGTCCAGTTCTGCGTCTCTTGTAAGCTTAATGGTGTATGCGTCGATCGACTTGAACGAAAAGATGGAGAAGATCTCATTCAGGCAGAAACGGATCACGTCATCCAGAAGAATGATGTAGCGGCGTCCTTTGGATTCAGGTAGGACGGTAAATCGTGGCAGGACACCAGTAGGAAGCTCAATCAGGGCAAATTGTTCCTGCTTTTTGGCATCAAGCAACCGGATGGCCAGATAAATGGTGCGATCCCTCAGGTAGGGGAGTGGCCGGTTTTGTTTGAGCATCACCGGGATCAGTGCCGGTCGCACCTGCGTATTAAAATAGTCTGTTACAAAACTTCCTTGTGACTCATCAAGTTCTGTCTCTGTGATGAGATGGATGTTGTGTGTTTTCAGTTGCTTGATCAGATTCTGATAGATGCTGTCGAATCTTTGTTGTTGACTCAACACCATATCCTGGATGTCCTTTAATAGTTTCTTGGGTTTGGCCAGTAATTCTTCCCGGTCTGTTTTTCTGAGGGTGACCAGGCGCCTGAGTGTGGCCACCCGAACCCGAAAGAACTCGTCGAGGTTGTTGGAGAATATACCCAGGAAACGAATGCGTTCCACCAATGGAACCTTCTCATCCTCCGCTTCCTGAAGCACCCTTTCGTTAAAGGAAAGCCAACTGATCTCCCGGTTGATCAGCGGACTGGGTTTGGCTTTCGCTCGCGTATTCTTTCTTGACATAGTTGGTGGATTCAATGAGGCATGATCAATTCAATATCCAGCGGTTGTGAGATAAACCGGGACCACTTGTTCGCTTTACTGGTAAGAAGGGCGATGGAACCGGTCGGCAGAGCTGCAAGTGGTTCATCCAGGTAAGTATTTGCAAGATCCGTGATAGATGGATGGTGGCCGAAAAACATCACTTCTTTGTCACTATCGGCCAGCTTACTGATCATTTTTTTTACATCCTCCAGCCCCGCTTCATAAAGGGTATTCAGGAGGGTGATCTTTTCAGGGTTATATCGTAACACGGTGCCGAACAAAAGGGCCGTCTGGCAGGTTCGCATGGACGGACTGCTGATTACAGCATCCGGTTTGGCACCTCTTTCCTTCAGTATCCGGGCCATTTGGATCGCTCTTTTGATCCCTTTTCTTTTCAAAGGCCGGTCAATATCGTGCAGTTGTTGAAAAGCCCAGCTTGATTTGGCATGTCGCACGGCATATAATTTTAGCATGGTGTGGACTTTTTATGGGCTGATGGGAAAATCATGTTACGGATATCTTGATCACATCAAAAGTAGTGAATAATCTATGTCGGTTTAGCGGTTGCTATTCATCACCTCCCCGGCCCGACCGTTGTTGTTTTCTTAAAGATCGCTTCTTCTTGAGAGCCAACCTTTTTTCCACCGTCGCCTTGCCTGGTTTGGTGGGGATGCGCTTCTTTTGCGGAACCAGTGCCCTTGCGATTAGTTTCAGGAAGCGCTGAATGACGAGTTCTTTGTTACGCAATTGAGAACGCTCTTCGGATGCCGTCAAATGTAAAATCCCTTCTCCATCAATGCGGTTGGCAAGGTGTTTTTGTATCCGGACTTTCTCACGGTCATTGAAAACATCAGAACCGGCAGGATGCCAGAGCAGTTCCACACGCGATTCCGTTCGGTTTACATGTTGCCCACCAGGTCCGCTACTTCTTGAGGTTCGGAACTGTAACTCCCTTATGAGTGCTTCCGTGTTCAACAGTATGTTACACAATTGACCATGTTCCGGAAATATAAGAAATCCGGCGCGATGATCAGGAAGAGGTCGTTTATTCGGCGATGGTAAGACAGTACTTGTATCCAATGCCCTTCAGCGTTTTGATGCGTTCTTTGCCTAGCTTGGTTCGCAGGCGTCGGATATGTACATCGATGGTGCGATCACTGATCAGATCTTCTTCATCCCAAACAGCATTGAGAATAGATTCCCGGGTAAATACCTTGCCTGGTTTGGACATGAGCAAGGATAATAGTCCGAATTCCTTCCTGGGAAGTTCGTATTCCGTGCCGTTATGAAGAACCGAATACCGCTCTTTGTTCAGGATGGTGGAAGGTGCATGGCCATTGCCGTTTTCTATTGACACTTTTTGCCATAGCTGTGATCTGCGGATCAGTGCTTTCAGGCGTGAAACAAACACGCGGGGTTTAATTGGCCGGGTGACGTAATCATCACCACCGGCTTCCAGTGCAGCGATCTGAGAATAATCCTCGTTGCGAGAGGAAAGGAAGACAATGATCGGGTGCTTGGAATCCTGCAAGGCACGGATTTGCATGCAGGTTTCCACCCCATCCATTTCGGACATGGCGATATCCATAATAATAATATCAGAATGGGTTGTTTGTGCTTTTTCAACACCTTCATGTCCGGAAACCGCACCTACGGTATCAAATCCTTCTCTGGCAAGGATATGTAACATTTGTTCACGGTGATCGTGCTGATCGTCGATCACCAGGACTTTATATCTGAATTCCATGGTTGTACTGATTGGCTAACGAAATTAGCCAGGAGTGGGCATCACTCCATTAAATCAGTGTTACAATTATGTTAAAATCAACATGTCTCTGTAATGTCCGCAAACATAACGTTGTATTAATGATGCGATTAATGTTGATTCCGTGTTTTGGGGTCGTAACCAATGACACAATTAATTTTCTGAAATCATGAAAGAAATGCCAAACCTGGAGGTCAGACCTGAAGAGGATGCTCCGGTAATTTATGAATTAATGGCCGATGACGATTGGCTTGTCCGTTCAATTGAACTTGAATTGGATGATGATCCAGATGATGATATGCCAGATACGGATAACCTGAAGGTTTTCTTCTCCCATGACATCAACGTGGATGATTATGCGACCATCCGCATAGGTACCTCTGTGGAGGAGATGGAGTACATCAATAAGTAACCTTGTTTGTTTCAGCTGCCTGTTATCTGGCGGGCAGCTCCTCAATGAACGTAGTCGGTTTTCTTCGGAGCCGGCTTTATTTTTGCCCGGTCTCCGCCCTTTCCGTAAACAATCAGAAAATATTGTAGCGAACGCTAAGTCCGATACTCATACCTTTTTTGTAGGATTGAAAAACGTAATCGTTGCCCTTGAATGTTTGGGTCTGCCTGAATTCAGGGTTGAGGATGTTTTTCATGTTCAATGAAACGGCAAGCTTCTTACCGATATCTTTTCTGATGTTGAAGTCAAGCTGAGGGGTGGGTTGTTCAAACACATCCGGGTCTCCACCGTCAATCACCACTACCATCCGCTCGCCTGAAACGTTGAAGTTCAGGTTGGCAGACATCCCAAGTGAGTCATTTTGATAACCGAGTGATGCGTTCACAACATAGGGCGACTGGCCGAACATCACCCGCTTGCTTGGGTGTTCCGGATCCAGTTCACGGATATCGGCCAATTCTTTCGCATCAATTGCAACGCGGGAATAAATGAGGGTTACATTGGTGCCAAGACTGAAGTGTTCCAGGGACCGGTGGAAAGCGCTCAGGTTTCTGCGATATTCAAACTCTGCACCGTAGGCCCGGCCTTCTTTCACGTTTCTGTATGTTAACTCCGGATTGTTGGCGGTGATATTAAAAGTGCGCTCGATTGGTTTTTGAAAACGCTTACCGAATACGCCGATGCTGATCACCTCACCTGTTCTCGGATATGTTTCCCATTTCAGGTCCACGTTGTCGATCAATGCCCTTTGCAGATTTGGGTTGCCTACTTCCACATAGTCACCTACGAAGTTAAACGATGCAAACGGCGCCAGCTCTCGGAAGATGGGGCGAGCCAGGGTGCGGCTGTAGGCAAACCTCAGGTTGGTCGTGTCCTTTTTAATGTAATAAGTGGTATTGATGGCAGGAAGAAAATCCTTGTTGTTCAGGAATCCTTTTTCGAGTGATGCTTTGTGGCTTGCCACATAAATCTTGTCATGTTCGAAACGTACACCGGTGATGATCCGCAATCTCTCCAATGAGATGTCGGCCATGGTATATGCAGCTCTGACAGTCTCATCCGCATCATATTGGTTCCTTTCCTGGTAGCCATCTACCACATACACGTGAGATGTTGATGAAAGATCCATGTTGGCATCCGAGAAGTATTCTGTCATGTTCCCGGTATAGACCATATTCGTATTGCGGAAATCGTAGCGTTGTTCCCGGAACGTCCTGTCTTTTACAACTTGTGAAGCGCCCCATTTGATAATGGCCGGATGTCCGGATTTGGTTTCCAGAGGAAGCTGGAAGTTTACCTTGTAGTCATTGTTGGTCTCTTTCATGTCCCTGAAGTATCGGCTGGGCGGACCATATATAGACGGGCTAAGGCCATACAGGGTGTCTGGGTTCTCGCTTCCGGAATTGACCAGTTCATAATCGTTGGTCATAAACCTTAGATCTGGTTCACGTTGAGCCGAAGTGGTCAATGAGGCCAGCCAGCTTACTTCGAGATCGTGAAGGAATGGCAGGGTATGTTTACCCTTCAATTGTTTCGTGTCCAAAGATCTTTCCTTGTATCCCATCGCACGGGTTTGCTGATAAAGACCAACAGCATCTTTTGGGATTTCACCTTCCTGGTACCTGGCTATGTTTGTGCCGTTCTGGTTGTGGAGAACGGTGGCACTGATATCATGATTCTTTGCAAGATTATAGGATACGTTGATCAGGCCTCCCCAGAGAACATCTTCTTCCATCTTTGAATCCTTGAAAATGAGGTCGGGGTTCAGGTTATTCACTTCCGATACCGGTCCGGTCTGGTTGTATCTTCCGGTAAAGCCGTTATCGTATCCGGTGAAACTGTGGCTGTACGTTACGCCTGCCATGTAACCCAAGGGTCGTTTAAACAGTGAATCCCTATTTCCAAATGAGAAGGAATAACCCTGGTTCAGAAATGAATTGGTCTGTTGAGGCGAGACATTTTTGTTGAAAGCTTTGGTAAGTGTCTCCAGCTTTTGATTATCGGCACCGTATCCTGGAATGACCTTGCCGTCAACTGCAGCTGGGATATCACGGCTACCGTCATCCATTCCCAGCCAATCTTTTGACCCTTTTCCCGGAGAAAGGAAATCATTGCGGAGGTTCGATTGGGTGTTGTATGACAGGGATGTTGAGAGTTGCATCATCAATGAATTCGGATACTCTTTGGTATCGATATTCACAAGACCACCGGTAAAGTTTCCGGGCAAATCGGGTGAGAATGATTTCACGGCACTGATCTTTTCGATCAGGTTGGTGGGGAAGAGATCCATTTGGACCGAGTTCCTGTTCGGATCCAGGCCTGGAATCTCCGCACTGTTAAGGGTGGTTTTACTATAACGGTCACTGAGGCCACGTACGTAAACGTATTTACCTCCTTCTACCGTGGCACCCGGCATACGCTTCACTGCGGAAGCAGCATCACCGTCGCCGCCTTTGGCAATCTGTTCTGCGGCCATAACCGTTACCACAGTGGCAGATTTTTTTTCCGCGGTCCGTGCAGCATTCTCAGACTTCTGATTCACCCTTGCTTCAATCGTTATTCCTTCAGCAATGGTAAATACCTGCACGTGCAACGAGAAATTAAGGTTGATCGTTTTTCCGGGTTGGAGGGTTACCTCCTGTGTATCCGGGTTGTGCGTAATGTATTGGCAAACGATCTTTACTTTACCGGATTTGGGTATGGGTAATCTGAAGTTGCCATCGAAATCGGTAGCGGTCCCGATAGTGGTACCTGCTACAATAACGGAAGCTCCCGGAATGGGTTGCCCATTATCTCCATCTTTCACATTTCCACTGAGGATGGCATCTTGTGCCCGACTGACGAGGGTTGTCAGAAGTAAGAAAACTACAATTCTGGATATCTTCATTTTTCTTCGGATAACGATGCCGTAAAGTTCCGGATGTACTGTGACCGAAGCATCACCTGAGTGTTAAGTAAATGTTAACACATTCAGGTTAAAGTATAGAAGATGCCAATAAATAACGCGCTCCGGAGGGGCGATTTCCTCCTCCGGGGCGCGTTTGAACTAACAGTTACGCATGAAGACTGTTACTTCAGGAATCCTGCTTCGTCAAGCAATGTCCATCCTTTGCACCATGGAGTGGCACTAGGATCGAAGGCACCTTTGAAAGTAACAGAAGTGTACCAGGAGTTGCTTGGAGCGGTACCTGCTACCAGTGAATTGGCTGGTACGGGATCCAGAAGCATGCTTCCTGCAGTTGCAGTTGTTACGATGCCTGGGTCTGCTACCGCGTTGCTATTGCTGGCAAATTTGGCTTCAAAAGCGGCTTGTGCGCCACCATCTGTTGCACCGGTTCCAAGGGTAACCTTGAAAAGGTCGGATGCAGTTGCACCGGTTCCGGCTACAACGGTGTTGAAGAAGATATTGCTGACCAGTTTAAGGGAATTCTCAGTTAAACGGGCATATGAATCTTCTCCACTAGCTAGCTTCTCAACGTCGATGCCTTTACCCCAGTCTGCAAAGATGCAGTTGTGGTATTCTCCACCGGCATTATCGCGGAAGGTAACGGCGCGATGACCGTTGGCGATACCGTTTCCGATGTAGGTTGCATTGTAGATCATAGGTGTTGCGTAGGGTGTACCATCTTCAGGATCGGTACCGCCATCGTGCTCACCACCGCGGTCTCCTGCGTTGGCATCCTGGATCAGGAACCAGAACTGACCACGTCCTCTCCAACCTTCATCATAATCGAAACCATCATCGGCGCAGAAGGCAACTACCGCATATTTTACGCTGGCCATGCCACCGAAGAATTCGATGCCATCATCATTATTGGCAATGATCTCAATATGTTCGATGGTGGTCGCGGAACCGACACCACCCAGGGTAAGACCGTTGATCTCATTTCCTTCACCGATGTCGGTGCCGCCGTGGCGGATGGAGATATACTTTAATGTTCCGGAGTTGTCTGCATCATCAGAGCCCCCGTAAATACCTCTTGATTCGGTAGTTGGGATACCTTCAACAGCGGTTTCGCCGGGAGATGAATTCAGTTTTGCTTTTCCAAGAACGATTACGCCACCCCAAAGGCCGCGGGCGGATGTGCTCAGATTTCCGTCCAACTTGTCTGCTTCGGCAGTGAAGATGATAGGTTCAGTAGCAGTGCCGGCAGCATTGATGGTGGCGCCACGTGCAACAACCAGTGCTGAGGCGTTTTCGCCCTGACCGGATTTTCCTTTAATAACGGTACCAGCCTGAATGGTGAGGGTTTGTCCGCTGTTCACGAACACCAGTCCGTTCAGAATCCAGATTTTGGTTTTTGTGAGGGTCATTGTGCCGATTCCTTCACCATTATCTTTAATGGTCACAAGGGTATCGGATCCGACAATGGTTTGGGTAAAGGTGGTTGACTTGTCTTCGTACTCGCAGGAACCGTCGTCATCTTTTGCATCCGCGTCAAAGTTGGTGGCGGTAGGATCGGTACATCCTTCCTTTTTAGAACACGCAGATGACATCATCAGCGCACCGGCAAACAGGGAATAGACAATCGCCTTCCTGGTTACCGGGTAAAAGTCTTGTCGTTTCATTTTGATGGGTTTTGTGAATTATTTCTTTTGTTCGTTGCAAAGGAACCTTACGTATGTTAACTCAATATCAATTAGGTGTTATGCAACCATGATAAAAAGGTTTCTTGATGATAAAGTTGTCTGTGTTGACAATACTTATAGCCGATAGTAGGGCGGAGGCGGAAAGACAAAAAACCGCCGAAAAAAAAGTTTGAACGCTTTCGATGAAAGTGGTACATTTGTGGATAAGCAAACCCCAGTCCGTGCCTAACGCTTTATTTATTGACATTTTCACCGGAAGTATTGGTGCGGATACGTGTAAATAATGTGATTTATGAAGAAGAATCTTACCAATGCGTTTGCCTTGCTATGTGCAATGGTATTCGCTCTGAATGTGAAGGCGGGAAGTGATGAACAAACGTACCGCAGTGACAACGACCGTATCCGTATGAACCTTAGCGGGGAATGGGAATCCACCACGGCGGGTATTTTGTCGATGACATACTGGCAACTGAACAGCAAGGAATCCTCTACCGTAAAGATCAGGATCTACCTGAATGAAGAAGCGGAACGGTTTACCAACATGGACGCTTACTATGCCCAGGATGCCACTGTGGATAAAGTAAAGGTCAACGGATATGAGGGTGAACAATTTCACACCACGGTATCTGATGAGCAGGGAATCCGGGAGCGCACAATACTGATGCTGGATGTAAACGGTGGGAAGGCCCGCATTGAAATGCTGTGTGATCCTGCGGAATTCAATGAAGTACAGGCATGGTTCTTCCAGGCCGTGCAGACCCTCAGCTTCAACTGATCCATATTCCGGACCCCATTCCGAATCTTATTGATCCTTTTTTCGTTTTTGTAAATTGAATATTTAGCTATATTTGCATCCCCCTAAGGGAGCTTAGCTCAGCTGGTTCAGAGCATCCCGCATTAGGC
>JAGQZQ010000022.1 GCA_020435415.1 Flavobacteriales bacterium | reverse complement strand
GTATGGGCCCAGGAGATCACGCTTAAACAATTGGAAGGATTGTCTCAGAGTGTGGTTAATTGTATTATTCAGGATCATAAAGGATTTATGTGGTTCGGAACCCAATCCGGTCTGAACCGTTATGACGGCTACTCATTTACCATCTACAAAAGCAATCCACTCGATTCGAACTCTCTTTCGCACAATTTTGTCAATTGCATCCTGGAAGATGAAAATGGCATTCTTTGGATTGGTACGGATGGTGGCGGACTTAATACATATAACCCGGTTACGGGTGTTTTCAGGAACTACCGGAAGCAAGGAAAAAATCTGAAAAGTTTACCGGGAGACCAGGTTAAAACATTACTGTTAGATACCGATGGTGTCTTATGGGTGGGGACGAACAACGGACTCTTCGCATTTGATCGGGCCACAGGAACGGGTCAGCGGTATCAGAACCGGGAGGGTGACCGGACCACCCTAAGTCATGACCGAGTTACCTGCCTTGCACTTGATAAGCAAAACGAGTTGTGGGTGGGCACGGAGAAAGGTGGGCTTAACCGGTTCAATCGCAAGTCCGGCACCTTTGATCATTTCTTTCTCGATGAAGGTAACTCCAAGGGAATTTACAGCAATTGGGTTACCAGTCTGCTGGTAGATACAAAGGGGGAGCTGTGGATCGGTAATATGGCAACCGGTCTGAACATCTTTGATCCGAAGACCCAGCAAACAAGAACTTTCACGGAAAAGGACGGAAGTGGTTTGTGTGATGAACGGATCTCCCAGGTGGTTCAGTCCAGAAACGGTGAAATGTGGATCGGAACCGGAAATGGAGTGACACTCATGGATCCGGTTTCCAGAACCATGAAGTGTATCAGGGAAGAATCGGATGCATCAGCGGATACCACCAACCTGATCAAGGTGAAAAGTTTATATGAAGACAATGCCGGTAACGTCTGGATAGGAACTTCCGGGCAGGGTGTAAAGGTATACCTGAGAACAAAACACAAGTTCGAGGTGTTTCGCAAGGCCGGCAACGGTGGCGGTTTGTCCGGAAACATGGTCATGTGTTTTCAGGAAATAGACCCGAATACGGTCTGGGTGGGTACACTCGATAACGGCATTACAGTGTGGGACCGGACACGGGATGCGTTTTCCTGGATTGTGAAAGATGGTCCGGAAGAATTGGCACATGGCAGTATCATCAGCCTGCTCAAGGACAGCCGCGGTGTCATATGGGTGGGAAGCTATGGAGGCGGACTGTTTTCCCGTTTGCCGAATGAAAAAAAATTCAGGAACCACACTCCGAAGAAACTGACCACTTCCAACGGGGACTATGTGAATAACAAAACCATTCTTTGCCTGGCCGAAGATGATAAAGGCAAAGTGTGGGCAGGAACATTCAATGGGATCAACATTTATGACCCCAAAACGCAGAAGTTTACCTACCTGACGAGAGAGAACGGTCTCTCCGATAATGTGGTCTACTCCATATACCCTGCGCGTAGCGGTAAAATATGGATCGGTACCCTTGGGTCGGGTGTGGATGTGTATGATCCTACTACGGGAGATATTGTGAACTATGCGAAGGCCGAACAAGGCAAAGGATTGAGTGACAACTCCGTCTTTTCTATCATTGAAGATGACAAAGGTTTTATATGGCTGGCCACGGGTAACGGTCTTAACCGGATAGACCCCATCAACAAAGAGGTAACACCGTTTTATGAGGTGCATGGCCTTCCGAGCAACTTCCTGCTCGGTCTGGAATCAGACGATCAGGGAAACATCTGGATCAGTACGGTGGATAAAGGGCTGGTGCGGTTTACCCCGGCTCCCGGCAAGGATGGTAATCCAGAGATCAAGGTATATGATAAGGACGACGGTTTGCAGGATAATGAATTCAACCAGGGTGCATATGCACGGCTTAGCGACGGTGAGATCATCTTCGGTGGTATCAAGGGCTTCAATTCATTTTACCCGAGCAACCTGATTGAAAATAATCACATACCACCTGTCTATATCAAGTCCATCAATGTGCTCGGAAGAAAACTGGAGACCGACTCTGCTGCGATGGTGAAACACTACATCGAATTGGATTGGCGGGATGCATACTACCTGTATTTTGAGGTGGTGGGGCTCGATTATGTAGATCCAATGAAGAACCAGTACCGATTTAAACTGGAAGGGTTTGACGCTGACTGGCGTCCTGAAGGTGGAAAACGGTTCGCGGAATATACCAATGTGAAGGGCGGCCATTATACTTTCCGTGTTCAGGCTTCCAACAGCGACGGGTTGTGGAATGAAGAAGGCGCATCTATCCAGATATACGTGCAGCCTCCTTTCTGGGAAACGGAATGGTTTTATGCACTATGTATCATTGCCTTCCTGGGCGGGATTTTTGCATTCATCCAGATACGGACACGCAAGATTCAAAAGGAGAAAAAGGTGCTCGAAGGAAAAGTGGCTGAACGAACCAGGGAGCTGGCTCAAAAGAACAAAGACATCACCAGCAGTATCATTTATGCCCAGCGAATTCAGGAAGCCATCTTGCCTTCCAAATCTTATATACATCAATATATAACAGATGCGTTTATCCTTTATCGCCCCAAAGATATTGTAAGCGGTGACTTCTACTGGTTTGCCAGAAGGGATGGACTCAACATCATTGCGGCGGTGGATTGCACAGGTCATGGCGTACCTGGCGCCTTCATGTCTATGATCGGGCATAATCTGTTGAATCAGATCGTGATTGAGAATGGCATTACCCGCCCCTCTGAGATTCTAAACCGATTGAATGCCGGCGTTCAGAAAGCCCTTCAGCAGGGGCATGCCAACCAGGTGGAAACCTCGGATGGTATGGATGTCGCAATTTGTTGTATTAATGCAGAAGAGATGGAGGTACAGTTCGCGGGTGCCTTCAGACCCTTGTATTATTTCGGAAAAGATGGATTTCAGCTGATTCAGGGAAACAAATTTCCCATTGGGGGAGTACAAATGGATGAAGCAAGGGTCTTCTCCAATCAAAAGATCAAGGTTGCCGCCGGTGACCGCATCTATCTTTTTTCTGACGGTTATACCGATCAGTTCGGAGGAGAACGAGGGAAGAAATTCATGACCAAGCGGTTTCGCGAATTGCTGGAACACGCCGGTGACAGGCCGATGAATGAACAAGGGAAGCTGCTCGAAGATAAGTTTGAGGAGTGGAGAGGGGAAGAGGAACAAGTGGATGATGTGCTTGTGATCGGAATCCGGTTTTAGATCCCAATTAAGCTTCGAACCGTTTATGCGGAATGGCCATAGCAGGTAAATGGCATGGTTATTGAAAAATGGAGAATCACGTTCGTAATCTAAACCCATAAAAGACAACATCATGCTACGTAATCATCGCAATTTGTATTTCACACTTGCTTTTGCAGGACTTGCCCTGGCAGCCTGTAATAAGGAAGAGGTGGACTCGGAAACACAGTCGGCAACAGATAACAGCATGGCAGAAACAGAATTCGCCATGGTCTTTTCCACCAGTAATAATATTGTGATCCGTGAACCCGGAACCAAAAAGATACTGAATGAGTGTTACACGATCACTGCGCCGGATACCACAGATCCATGGCCACGTGTACTGACCATTGATTTCGGAACAGGTTGCCTCGGAGATGATGGCAGACTGCGTTCCGGGCAAATCAAGGTGACCATCACGGGTCCATGGAACGAATACAAAAGCCAGATTACTGCCGAACTGGTGAATTATTACGTGAACCTGCAGAAACATACCGGTACGCTTACGGCCATCAATCAGACGGCGCCTGGAGCAAACACCCGTACCTTTGATATTAATGTGGACAACGCCAGTATAGTGACGGACCAGGGAACCATACAATGGGAGTCCAGCCGCACCATTGAATGGCTGTCAGGCTTTGATACCGATACGGTGAAAACCGATGATATCTTTGAAGTTACAGGAAGTGCCAATGGTACAAACCGGAAAGGGAAGACCTATGAAGTGAAAGTGACTTCACCTATCAGGATGGATGGAAGTTGTGACTGGATCACTTCCGGAGTGCTGGAGCTTACACCTGAAGGACTTTCAACCAGAACTGTGGATTTCGGTGATAAAACCTGTGATAACAAAGCAACGGTAACCATTAAGGGAAAGAGCTACGAAATCACCATGCAATAAGACCCTTGAAATTCAGAGCCCCGGTCAAATCACACCGGGGCTCTTTTTTTTATAAATCCAAGGCTTTTGTGCTTATCGAACCAACTAATTTTTATATTTGTTAATCCGAAACGGAACAGGGTCAAATCTTTGTTGCGTTCAGACTGTTTTTTGGCAGAGCGGATCCCTGAAAATGAAACTTTCGGCTGATGATCGATATTTTTGATTTTTATGACAAAATGCAGCGCAGCAATATCATGCTGTCGTTCAAAGGGGAGATTACATCCGAGCTGTTGGGATCCATACTCCAGATCATGGAGAACAAGCTGGAAAACATCAACGAAGAACCAAAGGTCAAGAAGAAGGTTTTCAACGTACTCGTAGAATGCCTTCAGAATCTCTATCATCACCTCGATGTGGAAGATGGAAGCGACCTTTCCGAAGAAGAACTGAGAGGAAAGAAATCAGCAATTTTTATGATTGGCAGAGAGAATGCCAATTATTATGTGATGACTGGTAATTACATTCTTACCGACCGCATCAAGGGCTTGAAAGAACGACTGGATAAGATCAATTCAATGTCGAAGGAAGAATTGAAGGATTATTACAAAGAAGTGTTAAACAATGATGAATTCAGCGCCAAAGGCGGCGGTGGGTTAGGCATGATCGATATTGCCAGGAAGACCGGACAGAAGCTGGATTATTTCTTTAAGCCTGTGGATGACACCTATTCATTTTTTAGCCTTCATATTAAAATCGTGCAATAAAGTCGAATTTTATGGAAGCAATTGTAATCGAAGGAACCCCTAAAACCCCCGTGGTTAATTTTAACTCTGATCAGGGTGTGCTTGAAATCAAAGGCAGATCCATTCCGGAAAATGCCATTGAATTTTACAAGCCGCTGATCGAGTGGATTGAAGGGTATTCATCTTCCCCGAAAACCCTTACCAACGTGAATATTCAATTGGAATATTTCAATACCAGTTCTTCCAAGTGTATCCTGGATGTTTTTAAAAAGCTTGAGGCCATACACAAAGGAGGGCATGATATGGTGATCAACTGGTTTTATGAGGAGGATGATGAAGATATGCAGGAGGCTGGTGAAGACTACCAGGCCATCATCGGTATCCCATTTAAATTGATCGAAACCGACGAATAGCAGTCGTACAATAAATACTACCCAAGCCCGGTTCTGCCGGGCTTTTTTTATGCGTAAATTTCTGCCGGGCTTTTTCCGGGACAGGCAACTTTGTAATGAATGAAGTTTGTTTTATATCAGGCCGGATGTTGGTCTGGCAGGTTTAATCCATTGATGTGCTACCTCCGGTCAGTCTGCCTAACATGCGTTCAAGTGCATCGAGGATACGCTTCAACACATCAAAATACAGGGTGACGTACAATAAGAGGCACATGCCCCAGATGACCATCATGTTCACCCAGAATGTATCAACCAGTTTGCCGAATACATTCTTTTTCGGTGCAAAGAAATGACTCCTGATGGTTGGTGAGAATCTCGGGTCAAGGTAGATCGGATCAGCACGCTGGATCAGCTCATCATTCCATTCCAGAATCTTGTCCATGTCGTTTGACTTACGCACCAGATTGGTCAGGCTCTCATTCTGATAGTCGTTTTTGGCCTGAAGGAAATCCGCACGACCTTGTTCACTATCCTGCATACGGGATATGCGTTCGTCTTTCTTCTGACTGGCCTTGTTATATCTTCTGATATAATATGTATTCAATGCATCAAGATGGGCTTTGGCTTTTTCAAATACCACCGCATTGAATTTACCGGGAACGAGCATGTCTACCTCAGGAAATGTAGCTTTGGTATTGATTATCGCTTCCTTGCTCAACTCATTTCGGATCAAAGCGAGATCATTTTTGAGCTCTTCTTTGCTGTTTTCCTCTCCTGAGGAAAGGTTGTACATGCACTTGTCCAGCTTTGCGCGTAAGGCCGGAACCCAATAGTTCTTCTTGAATTCAGCGAAACTCCTGATCTTGTCAATCAGGTAAAAAGACCGCTCGAATTCATTGGCTTTATACTGCGTCACGGCAAGCGCTTCAAAAGCCCACCTGGAAGTCATGACCTCTCCGGCCAACGGCACCTTGTCCTGTGTCGTAAGGATCGGATGAAGTTTGTCGAACTTAACAATCACACCGCTTAACAGTAACTGGGGAATAAGCAGAAACGGAATGAGGATATACACAGTAACCGCAGAATTGAAACTGGAAGAAATATTCAATCCCAGCATATTCGCAAAACAGGATGTGGTAAACAAAATGAACCAGTAATTGGTATTCATCCCAAGGCCTTTGACCTCAAGGATCATATTTCCGATAAGGACGAAGGAAAGTGTTTGTATCGCTGACAATACAAACATAATGGACACCTTCGATAGAAGGTAGCTTGACCGGCTGAGGTTCAGAAAAGATTCCCTCTTAAGAATCTTGCGATCGCGTATGATTTCTTCTGCACTTACGGTGAGTCCCATGAACAGGGCGACAACCACTGCCATAAACAGATAGGCGGGCAGGTTCTCGTTTTCCCTGAATACATAGCCTACGGAGTCTGCTCCTATCCGGTAGTATTTTACAAGAAATGCCAGTATAAAGGCAAGCAAAGGTGCCTCAAGTAAATTGATGGCCAGGTATTGCTTGTTTGTTAGCTTTGAAAGTACATCCCTGGTGATAAAGACAACAAATTGCTTGATCTTATTGGGGATGCTGAAAATACTTGGCGGTATTTCCGTAGAATCCACGGATGCCTCTTCCGCATCGTTGGTTTTTACCTCATGATAAAATTCATTCCACTCCTTTGGTGAGATCTTACGGTTGAGCGTTTGATTCCCATATTCATCCAGTACTTTGGATTCTATGATATTGAAGATCTGCTCCGGGTTGACATTACCGCATTTCACACACTCGCTCTCATTACTGTTCACATGGAGGATGCGCGTTTTGAAATATACCACCGCATCTACCGGGTTGCCATAGTAAACCGGGTATCCGCCGGTATCAAGAATGAGCAGTTTGTCAAACATCTTGAAGATGTCGGACGATGGCTGATGGATCACCACAAAGATCATCTTTCCCTTCAGGGTCAACTCCTTCAAAAGGTCCATGATGTTCTCGGAGTCACGTGAAGACAATCCGCTGGTGGGTTCATCAACAAACAGGACCGATGGCTCACGGATCAATTCCAGGGCAATATTCAACCTTTTTCTCTGGCCTCCGCTGATCTTTTTATCCAATGGGCTGCCCACTTTCAGGTCTTTGGTCTCATACAGACCTATGTTCGTCAACAGGTCGATCACCCTTTTCTTGATCTCCGTTTCGTTCAGGTTACCGAAGCATAGCTTGGCATTATAGTAGAGATTCTGGAAAACGGTAAGTTCTTCAATAAGCAGGTCATCCTGAGAAATGTGACCAATCACTCCCTGAATCTCCTCCTTGTCTTCGTGGATGTTTACGCCATTGATCAGCACGGAGCCTGAAGTAGGCTTCTCATTGCTGTTCAGAACGTTCAGCAGTGTGGATTTTCCTGCACCGCTGGCACCCATGATGCCGATCAGTTTTCCACCTTCTTCGTGAAGATTCAGGTCATGAAGTCCGATCTTACCTCCTTTAAATTTGTACTCCAGATCCTTTGCGGAAAAGACGATCTTGGACTGACGGGAATCGCTCAGGAAAGTGCTGACAATATCGCTGTAGTAGATCGGGTTTACCTTCGAACTCCGGATGGAAGAACCATGTGTGAGCACATAGATGCGTCCCGGATCGATGATCTGCCCATTCAGATAGAGTTCCCCGTCACCCAGATAACGGAGAAGGTACATGTTCACGCTGGTGATGAACATCACCCTCAGTTCCCCTTCCAGAAATTCTGAGTATATGTGTTTGGTGTTAGGGTGTGGGGCAGCATTCTTGTTGTCGACAACCAGGAGTTTACCTGCATGGCTTTCGTAACCTTCTTTGTTTTGTACAAAGTTCAGGCAACGATCAAACTCCTCCTTGTCAATATTAAAGGTATCTGCCACGGTGGTGACAAATTCCATTTCCTGGTCGGAGATGGAGTCGCCGATATTGACAAACTCAAGCAGCCGGATCAGTACAACGACCTTTTGTTTTTGAGCCAGTTCTTCGTTGATCTGGGTACAGATCTTCAGTACTTTAACGGAGTTCAGGGACGTCCGCTTGCGCTTTTCGGTGCTGTCTTTTCTCTTAAACAGCGCACTGTGCGTCTCTACGTACTCATCAAAAATCCGGAGATATTCATCGATCTGTTCCTGATTGAGTTGGAGTTTCAGGAACATTTGCACCACCTTCCGCCGGTCACTGGAAATACCTTCTTCAACGTTCGCAATAATGGCGAACAGTTGCATCAAAGCCTTTAGTATTCTTTCACTCATGAATCCGGGTGGTTACGTAAACCCAAATACCAGAAAGACACGAAATATTCAATACCTCATGTCTTTATTAAGGTCTTCCCAATCGCTTACTGTCTGAAACTTATCAGGAGGACGGCACACCCGCTTGGTGAACCCATGTCATCCAGTTTTGCTTCAATGGTACAGTTGACGGTAAAGTCAAACTGGAAATCCCAATATGGGGAGCCTTCGTAATCCGTGTTGGTAAATAAGAGGTTGTGCTCGGGGTCGTAAATGCTGAATACGAGGTCTTTTCCTTGTTGACCACTACAGCCTGCCACACGGTAAGTACTGCCACCATAAAAGGTAGCATGAAATTCCGCTGTTTCATTCTTGAGCAGAAGAGCTCGGTACACCTGACCATCCGAAATGTAATCAGCGGTCATATGTGTTGTACAAATCGACGCAGTCGAATCACACTGGCTGTAACTTGAAGCGGAGATCAATGCAAACCCGGCCAGCATTACAATCTTACGTATTGTTTTAGTCATATTCGGTCCGATTTGGGTCCTCTGTAATTTGAAGTATTGACGTAGAGGTATTCCTTTGAATTTATAAGATTATCCAGTGATCTGTCCGCGAAGCTTTTCAATCCGTTCGCCAATTTTTGCAAGCAATTCCTGGCTGACAATGGCTTCACTTTTACTGCGGATGTGTGTTACCTTTTTATCCCTGTCCACCGTAGGTTTCTCATAAGTATAGTGCATCTCAACGGCATCAAAGTCATAGGCAAGCTCAACCAGTTCCTTCAGCAAGGCATCGTACTCGGAACTTGCATTGTAATCTCTTAACAGGGCGATCAGGTTCTCCAGTGAATGCTTCTGCTCTCCGATCCGGTTCAGTAGTTCACTGTGCGGATTGGTCTTGGCGATCAGGGTAGAGAAATAAAGACCTTCAATCCAACCTCCGGCAAGGATAAGCGCACCTACGTCATTTTGTTCGTTATTCTTCAAATAGGTATCCGAAGCACGGTATGCAACAGAAATGAGTGACAGCAGTGAATCACGGTTGCCGATGTTGCTTTCAAACCGTTTGATGGTATTTTCATCGAACGCTGAAGACACCCCCAGTTCATCAGCCAGTTTCTTGACTGAGTTCAGGTAGGAAATGGCATCCTGCGGAACATCATAAACCGTGATGTAGCCAAGGTCAGCACCATAGATTCCCAGGTTCAGGGCCTTTTTGAAACGCGTCGAATAGGAAGGAAGGTTCGCGGTGCTGTTCAGGATGTCCTTCTTATAGGTCGCTTCCACCTTGTTGATCAACAAAGCGGTTTGAAACGGAGATGGAATGCTGAAAACAGAATTACCGATCTTAAACATGGAAGATTGCATAGAATCCGTATCGTCTTCTAAGATCTCCTCCTCGGGTGTGTCCTTGGTTCCACCATCACAACCGGTCATAGTGGCCATCGCCAGACCAAGCCCGAATATGGCTAAAAACGACAGTTCCCGATTCTTGAATACCTTCATATTACGCGGGTTTTAAAAGAGGCTGCAAGTAAGCAAAAAATAATCAATTCTCAAAAAGTTCATGATGCTTCGGAACAGACGTCTGTAAAAGCTTAGGTGTTGATTATCAGTCAGAAAAAAGCCGTGCCTTTTTAGCCAGCCATAGAAACACAAGGAGCAGTCCGACCATTATCAATGCATACCCACAAGCATCTGTCAACGGCTTGAAAAGTAACGCCCCCATGGTAAACAAAAGGAGATAGGTAAACAATGTGGCGGTAAGCCAACATGCCAGAAGCAGGCCTATCCGAACAGGGCGATCGCCGGAATCACTATTATGAAAGCGCTTCCAGGCGCCTCCGGGTCTGACGCGGTCATAAAATTGCTGAAGGTGTTCCTGTTTGTCAGGGGCGGTCAGAAAAGTTGTCACAATCCAGCATATCGTGCTGAAGCCTACTGTAAGCAGAAAGCTTTCCGGAAAATCAAGATGAAGCCCTTTATTGGCTATGAGCCATCCACCCAACGGGGCAACGGTTGCTACCACTTCGCTCCATGCATTGATACGCCACCAATACCATCTTAAGATAAGGACAAGACCCAGGCCGGCACCACATTCGATCAGGAATCTTGCAGCCTGATCAATGCTGTCTATCATAGATGTCACACCAAATGACAGTAACACCAAGCCAAGGGTGATAATCCGGGCGACAGAAACATAGTGACGGTTGCCTTCTTCACCCGTCGAGAATGTATCCTCTTTTCGGATGAACCTTTTATACAAGTCGTTGGTCAGGTAACTGGCACCCCAGTTCAACTGGGTGGATATGGTACTCATGTAGGCGGAGAGAAAGGCGACGAACAACAGGCCCTTCAAGCCCGCCGGAAGATAATCCCTCATCACAAAGACAAAACCTTTTCCGGAGTCAGCCAGGGGAAGTTCCGGATAAAGGACCAGCGCGCAAAGTCCAACAATGATCCATGGCCAGGGTCTCAGGCAGTAATGTGCGACCTGGAAAAATAAGGTGGCCAGAACGGCATGTTTTTCGTTTTTGGCACTCATCATCCGTTGACTGATATAGCCGCCTCCGCCGGGTTCGGCACCGGGATACCAGCTTGCCCACCATTGTACGCAGGTAAAGGTCAGGAAGGCACCAATGGTAATGCTGAATGTGCCTATGTTTTCGCTTAGGCTTGCACCGGAAGTTATATGGGGGAAGAAATCAAAGCGCCAGGCCGGTAGCTTTTCGGTGAGGCCACTGAGTCCTCCCACCTCTGGTTGGTCCAGGGCCACGTAGGCAAGGATGATGCATCCCACCATCGCAATCACAAACTGCACGGCATCCGTAAGGGCAACCCCTATCAATCCCGCAAGGGTGGAATAGAGCGCCACCAGGAGCATGGCAAGGCCCGTATACCAGAAGGCATCCTGTTCCGGGATGTCAAAAAATACATGCAATATGGTCATCAGGGCGGCATTCACCCAGCCGATAATGATGCCATTCAAAAAGATGCCCATGTATACCGATTTGAATCCGCGGAGTACTGCAGCAGGTTTGCCACTGTAGCGCAGTTCGATGAATTCCAGTTCGGTGATTACACCTGCCCTGCGCCAGAGTCTGCTGAAAAACAGGGTGGTTAACATGCCGCCTGCAAGCATGTTCCACCAAAGCCAGTTGCCTGAAATACCATGCTGTGCAACCACCTCGGTAACCCAGAGGGGTGTATCCGCGGCAAAGGTGGTAGCAACCATGGATATACCGGCAATGAACCAGGGCAGTTTTCTGCCTCCAAGGAAAAACGAAGTAAGGTCACCACCTGCCTGACCGCGGTAGCGAAAACCTATATATAAGGTGAACGCCAGGTAAACACCAATGATCGTCCAGTCGATGAATTCAAATGCCATGGCAGACAAATGTAGAGTTTAATGTTTAAGGTTTAAAGTTGCTTCGTGACACTGACTACCGGAGCTGAAACTTGATCCTGACTAAAGAGCTGCATCACGACCTGACGAAGATATAATCTTCGCCAAACTACATAAACCTTCATTCGGCAAAAAAGATTCCGGAAGTAAGAGAAAGTAAACGGTACCTTAAACCTTTAACTTTAAACCTTTAACCAATACTCCCCGCCAAAAACCCCGTCGTCCATGCCGCCTGAAAATTGAACCCGCCCGTCACCCCGTCTATGTCCAACACCTCTCCAGCAAAGTACAGTCCGGGCACCAGTTTACTTTCCATGGTGGTCATGTCCACTTCCTTTAGCGTCACCCCACCGCATTGAACAAATTCCTCTTTGAAGGTGGTCTTTCCTGACGCTTCATATTCGTCATGTTTAAGTATCCGTACCAATTCTCTCACTTGTTTCTTACCGATCTCAGCCCATCGGCGGTTCGCATCAATGCCCGACTTATCCAACAAGTAGGCCTGAAGGCGCTTTGGAAGTCCCGGAGGAAAAACCTTTGATGCCGTTACCGCACCAGGCATGTCCTTGGATTTCATCAGATGTCCGGTCAACATTTCTTCGGAGGTGTCAGGCAGCCAGTCCACCAGGAATTTGAAATGATAATTCTGTTCATTTAGCCACCGAGCTGCCCACGCGCTGAGTTTCAGGACTGCGGGGCCGCTCACTCCCCAATGGGTAACAAGCAATGGTCCGGAAGAGGTGAGGCCGTTTCCTGGTAGGGTTAGGGTCACCGGCGTTACGAGACCCTGAAGAGAAAGCAGGTCTGATCCCGGTAGATTAAAGGTAAACAACGATGGTACGGTAGGTACGATGGTATGGCCAAGTTGCCGGATCATATCGTATGCTTCACCCTTTGGAGAGCCGCCCATGGCCAGTATGACCTTGGGGCTTAAAATGGTTTTCTCTCCGGCCCTGATTTCGAAGCCAGCGGCTGCTTGCGTAATGGATGTGACTGTAGTTTTGACCTCAATGGTGATGTTGTGTTTCTTCACCTCCTTGAGAAAGCAGTCGATGATGGTTTGTGA
The DNA here is from genome assembly GCA_020435415.1 of Flavobacteriales bacterium. Classification (NCBI taxonomy): domain Bacteria; kingdom Pseudomonadati; phylum Bacteroidota; class Flavobacteriia; order Flavobacteriales; species Flavobacteriales bacterium. The sequence goes on along the minus strand of JAGQZQ010000022.1, from coordinate 27,587 downwards.
CCTGTCCGATACCGGAAACATCCGTCCGTCAGCTTCCGTCTTTAAGTTTACGCCATGATCTTTAAACCAGCTTACCGTATTAGCGGGCTGAAAACGATGGAAGGCTCCCAGTAATTCCCGGCCTCCCCGGGGATAGTGTGTGATCAGTTCTTCAGGCTCGAAGCACGCATGGGTGACGTTGCAACGGCCTCCCCCGGAAACCTTGACTTTGGATAGGAGGTGTGGGCTTTTCTCAAGCACCAACACCTTGTGTTCCGGGTGTCCGGAGGCGTATCGGATGGCAGCAAATATTCCTGCGGCTCCGCCTCCGACAATCAAAAGATCCGTAGCAATTGGCATGGGGCAAAGATAATAGGGATAGATGTTCAATGGTGATTCGTTTGCTGATTGTCTTGTCCGTTTTGGTTGATGTATCAAATAAATTCCATCGTGGCGAACCATTACATGACCATCTGGCGACCGTTGTTTTCAACGGTTCAAAATTATTTCATGGCACCAATCATTCGGATATGGGAGGGATTTTCTATCTTTAGCTCTCCTGGTGCAGCATGGCGCCGGAGTGGATGAAATTTGTATCAGTTGTTGATTTACTAACCGCGATGCTCAATGTGGAGGTGACATTGGAGATCAGCTGTGATCCGCATCCGTAGCGGTCCGGTCCCTTTGCCTTTCCTCCGGCCAGCGCTTTGTCTTTGTGCAAAGCGGAATATTTAGTTAAGTGGTATGGAAAGACTTAAAGAGGTGATCGGAGCACTCGGAAGGGCCGACATCATTAAAATACGGACGTATTACAAGAACAGAAATGATAGTCAGCATTCAAAAAGACTTGAACTTTTTGAGTTGGTGCACCGTGGAAAAGTATGCACCGATCTGGATGCTGCGCAGATGTTATATGGGGGTAAGCCGAATTCCGCGTTTTCCCATTTGAAAAGCAGATTGCTCGACGACATCATGGATGTCATGCTGGCCAATATCTCGGATGGAGATATGGTTGAAGCATCCCGCACTGCCTGCAGAAAAAAGATGTTGCTCAGCGAGATCCTGGTGAGAAAAGGAATTAAAACAGAGGGGTGGCGGAATCTGAAGACTGCTGCCCAGCTCGCCTGGAAAAATCATCTGTCTACAGAGCAGGTGATGGTTCTGGAGTTTATTTCTGAATTTTTTCCGGGAGAGACCCTGGAACAATTGATCGGTGAAAAGGATCCTCATGACCTTCGACAGATGGCCCATCTTCTGGTGGCCCGGCAATACCTCAAAACATTTGTGTTCAACCGCGCCGCACTGTATGAAAACCTGGCGATGCTTTCTGAACGGAAAGAAGTGATCAGAGATTTGGTGAATGATCTTAGTGGTGCCATGAGCAGTCGACCTACAGCTGAAATTCGTTATTACCTGCTTAGCTTCTCATCGTGCATTCTGAGGGTGGAAGGAGAATACCAGAAAGCGCTTCAGCAGGCGATTGAAGTAGATAACATGGACCCGGAATCATTGTCCCATTCCGGAAGACAGAACGGGAGTTTTAATATTGCCCTCTGTTATTTGTACACGGGGCAATGGGCGGAGGCGTCAGCCAGACTTCAAAGTCTGATTTATGATGAAATGAAGGGTGAGCCTGTTACGGAAGTATGGAGTGAACTGTTATTCAGGACCTACCTGTATGCCCGGCAATACGAGGAAGCTGAAGCATTGACCGAAAAGTACCTGCTCAATGCCGTAGGTCAGACAGAAAAGGGATACCGCTGGATGTTCTACAGATCCGTTATACACTACAGAAAGGGGCACCTGCAAGCCGCCCTTCTCGGAATTCAAAAAGCCACCTGCATGCTGGACGACAGGGTGTACGGTGCGGATCTTGGTTACCGTTACACCGAATTGATCCTCCTGATTGAAAGCCGGAAGTGGGACCTGGCTCAGATACGTATTGATGCATTTCAGCAATTATTGAAACGCAGGGATGAACCGGGAACGCAACGCTACAGATTGATTGCCCGTGCCCTTGCTTCCATTGTCCGAACAGCCGGTATTCCTGATCATCGCGAACCACACGGGCGCCAGATTACTTTGCTGACTTTTGACGGAAAGTCCGGTAATAGTCTTGCCTGGGACCCTATCGCTTTTGAATTGATCCCGGCCGGTGAATGGCTGGAAGGTCATGAACACAGCCTTAACCGTAACAAACGCTTGCCGGTTTTCGGGTGATATCCTGCCGCGGTATTTTACCCTCTTCTTAAGTAGTTCTTGTTATTTAATCATAAAATCTGCCCCCTTTTAAATAACATAAATGAGGCAAAGCTTGTCAATAATGCAAACATCCATTGTTGATCTATGCCCCATTGACAAAAGACTTTCCTTCTTCGGTTAGTCCTTCAAAGTCTGTCAATTTTTCATCAAAGTGTACTTTGAGCAGGCAGGCGTGAGCCGCTATCTTTCCAGTGTTTTTAGGAGAATACCAAAACAATTATGATTGATAAGGCCCTCATACTGCTCAGAGGTGAAGCCAATAGCTATCTGAATTTGAAGAACGGAACGGTTGAAGATAAGATCGTACTGTCCAACGTAGCTACCGAGAGTGGAAGCTGGGCTATTCCGGAAGACAAGCTGGGCATGTCCCTTGTGAAGGTGGAAGAGGAGAGAATGCTGAAGGAACAAAATTCTGCGCACAAAAATCCTGACGGGAAAATATCTTTCTACAATCCGGAACTCCGGTTTAATTTATACGCTTTGGTAACGGCCAATTTCCCAAACGGAGATACCGACGCCACCAGTACAAAATATACGGAAGGGCTCAAGCAGCTTTCCTACATCATCTCTTTTTTCCAGCAGAAACATGTGTTCACGCCCGCCAATACACCGGCCATGGCAGCCATGGGTGAACTGGAAAAGCTGATTGTCGAACTGTACTATTACGGCTTCGAACAACAGGACAACCTTTGGACCGTTATCGGCGCGAAGTACCTCCCTTCTGTGCTGTACAAAATCCGGGTGGTAAGATTCCAGGAAGCAGCGGTCAAAGAACAGGGTCCACCGATCCTGGAAAACAATCTAAATCTGATCGGGGGGTAATCATGGCTGCATACACTCCATTATTTCAGGTAGATTTCAATCATCCGTATTATCATGATGGGAAGGGACGTGACCTCTATCTGAAACCTGATGGAAATACTTCGCTCCTGATGCGAAATGGTCGCTGGATATGGCGAAGACTGGAATCCGGTTATGTGATGCTATATGAATACATCACCTCCGGCAGTGATCCGGTGATCGGGATATCGGGAGATCAGACCCTCGTGTTCAGCCTTGATCATTCCAGCCCCCAGGTGTTTCAAAGTTTTACAGACCTGGATGTGATCACGGAAACGGCTGTTAATCCATCGGTGAATCAGGCAGAGAATAAGGATGTGACAGTGTCGTCCGTCAAGGATGGTTCCAGTGGAGGTGAAAACGCAGTAGACGGCTCCAACGCCACTTCATGGCAAAGCGAGGAGAATGATGATCAATTCATCATCGTAGATCTTGGACAGTTATTCCGCATCACTGAAATTGATATCAAATGGCAAAAACGTGCGGAGACTTTTGAGATCCAGGTTGCACACCAGCCCGGTCAATGGATTGCCATATCCAGGTTTGAAGGAAGCAACGGCAACAATATCAATGTCTCCGGATTGGCTGCAACCGGCCGGTACGTGAGAATTCAATGTGAGGAAAGCAACAATGGAAAAGGGTATGGTATCAAAGAACTTTCCGTGTTCGCAAATGCCAGCTACGAAGTGACCGAATATACCTCGGGCAAAGTGGCGTATTTTAAAAATGTACCCGCATCCGCCTCATCAGATCCCAATAACGCGGAGATCATCGCACAAGATCTGATCGACAGGATCGTGCCGGCCGCCTTCAACTTTGTATATGCACTCGAAACCCCGGTGGATACGATCGTGGAAGTGACGGGCCCAACAGGAGAGGTTTTCAAATTAACCGGACCGGACGACAATACCGCAACCATCATCCCAGATGATGATGGGGTGTCCGGACATCCCGTGAGATTGGGAAGCAGACCTTCAGGCCTTTACATCTTTACTGTGAAAACAACGGATGAGTCGCAGACCCTTGCCACGAAACGACTCTACTATCATCCCGAACTGGCAGGTACCGCACCACTGGGAATCGTGGAGATTGCATACCCGGGAGCTGATGCCCACCTGTTTGGCGACCAGGAATATTACGCACTACAGTTTGACCAGAAGGCCACCTACTGGACATTCACCATTATAGACAAGTCAGGTCAGATCGATTTCACAGACGCTGATCTGGTCATTGAAGATGACAGCGGTGATACGGGAAATCCTTATGCCACTTACGAATTTGTGAAGGGGCCGTTGGATGAATCCAGTACGGAGTGGGCCGGAAGGAATGCCATCACCTTTAATTCAAAACAACCCATACCCTTGTTCCAGTCGCCCAAAACAGGACTGGCACTCAAGAATACCAGCGCGTCTGATCCCGTGATCATATCGCATTTGAACAATCCCGCCGTACCGGGAAACCATATCGTTGAATCCAAGATGTATGTATTTGTATAAAACCAAACACCTTAACCATGCCTGAATACAAAACCCCCGGTGTTTATGTGGAGGAGATATCCACCCTGCCGGCTTCAATTGCACCGGTAGCCACGGCTATCCCCGTCTTCATAGGCTATACTGCCGACGCCACCCGCAATGGAGAAGACATCACCGATGTGCCTACACGCATCACGTCGCTCCTTGAATATGAGCAATGGTTCGGCGTTGCGAAGAACGAAACCTTTACCCTGAGGGTTAAGGATACAACAGAAGAAGATGCCGACAACCCGGGTACCTGGCTGCTTCAAAGCCGGGAGTATGAGGTGACCCTGCCATCTGAAAGTGATTACAAAATGTACTATTACATTCAGATGTATTTCAACAATGGAGGCGGCCCATGTTATATCGTATCCGTGGGAGGCACGGCAGCAGGTTCTCCCGCCAAGGCAGCTCTTCTGGAAGGGCTCCAGAAATGTGAGATGGAAGATGAGATCACACTCATCACCATCCCCGAGGCAAATACATTGGATCCTGCGGATGCCAAAGAATTATACGATGCCGCCCTCGCGCAATGCAACAAACTCCAGGATCGGTTTGTGATCATGGATGTGGTTACCGATAGCGCACAAACTGTGAAAGAGGATGGCGATGATTTTCGCGATGATTATGTAGGAAGTACCTACCTGAAGTATGGTGCCGCGTACTACCCTCAGCTGGAAACCACCATTAATTTCGCCTACGATGAATCCGCTCTGAAAGTGAATCGCACGGTGAACGGAGCATACGCGGCTGCCGAAGATTTTGATGATGCAGTGATCACCCTGGATGCAGCACCTGCCAATCAGGACAGCCTGGCCGATATCAAAGAAACAGCCACCGATGCATACGCCAAACTGATCAATGAGATCCGGAAGATCAAAGTGAAATTATATCCATGCAGCGCTATTGCCGGAACTTATGCCCGCGTCGATCGTGACCGCGGAGTCTGGAAAGCTCCTGCAAATGTCAGCCTGCGTTCTGTAAAAGCTCCCGTTGCACTTGTTTCAAGTGAAGAACAGGAAGACCTGAACGTGGATGCCAACAGCGGTAAATCAATCAACGCTATCCGCAATTTTGCAGGTAAAGGAATCCTGATCTGGGGTGCGCGCACCCTGGCAGGGAATGACAATGAATGGCGATATGTTCCCGTTCGCCGCTTCTACATTTTTGTTGAAGAATCCACCAAAAAGGCAACAGAGTTCGTGGTCTTTGAACCCAATGATGCCAACACCTGGCTCAGGGTAAAAGGCATGATCGAGAACTTCCTCGTGAAACTATGGCGTGAAGGTGCCCTGGCAGGTGCCAAACCCGAAGATGCCTTCTTTGTGAAAGTAGGTCTGGGTGAAACCATGACCGCATTGGATATCCTTGAAGGACGTATGAACGTGGAGATAGGTCTTGCCGCCGTTCGCCCCGCCGAATTTATCATCCTGAAGTTCTCTCATAAGCTGCAGGAATCCTAAACCCATTGTAAAACAAGCTAACCCATTCAACACATGGCTACAGTGATCAAAACCCCTGGTGTTTATATTCAGGAGATATCCAAACTCCCTGCATCTGTTGCGGCCGTTGCCACAGCGATCCCGGCATTTATAGGCTATACGGAGAAACGCAGGAAAGACAGCGTCACGCTGGGACCTAACGTCCCCGTGCGCATCACTTCCTTTCCTGAATTTGAAGAGATCTTCGGTGGACCCGAATCTGAAGAACTGGATGTGACCGTTCATGATAAACTGACCGGCCCGGCCGGCGATCTCATCAGCCGTACCATAACGGTAGCCCAGGCGGATCCGTCTGAACACAACCTTTATCATGCCGTGCAGATGTACTTTGCCAACGGCGGCGGTCCGTGTTATATCGTTTCGGTAAACCCGAATCCCCACACGTTTCCTGTGGCGGCCTTCAGCAAGGATGATTTTGAAGATGGCCTGGATGCCATTAAGAAAGTGGATGAGCCCACATTGCTTCTGATGCCTGAGACCGCTGATGGACTTAACGCCGATGATCACTATGAACTCGCGCAGAAAATGCTGGCACAATGTGCATCTCTGCAAGACAGATTCACCATCATCGATACACACAACAGCGATTCAGATACGGTAGACGCATCAACAACCTTAGGGATCGACGACCTGAAGTATGGTGCGGTATACCATCCGTACCTCCGTTCATCCATTGTGGTTCCTTATGTTGATGCGGACGTCACCATCACCCATACCACCGACGATGGTGACACCAATCCTGCCGGCGCTTTTGACGGTCTGGGTCTGGATGACCTCAGCAGTGAAGGTGCCAACACCAACCTGGCGGTTTACTACCAGATCAAGGGTGAGATCAATCGCCAGGCAAAGGTGATCCTGTCTCCCGGATCATCCGTTGCCGGAATATACGCCCGGGTAGACCGTGAGCGTGGGGTGTGGAAAGCACCTGCTAACGTAAGCGTACGCAGTGTAGCAGAACCTCTCCTCAATATTTCAGCGGAAGAGCAGGAAAACCTGAATGTGAATGCGGTTTCCGGAAAGTCCATCAATGCCATTCGCACCTTCAGTGGAAAAGGCGTGCTGGTATGGGGATCACGTACCCTGGCAGGGAACGACAACGAATGGCGCTATGTGCCTGTTCGCAGGTTGTTCATTTTCGTGGAAGAGTCTGTCAAAAAGGCGACCGAGTTCGTGGTATTCGAGCCCAATACGGCCGGTACCTGGCAGCGCGTAAAGGGCATGATCGAGAACTTCCTGGTAAAACTCTGGCGTGAAGGTGCCCTTGCGGGTGCCAAACCCGAACAGGCCTTTTTTGTAAAAGTAGGCCTTGGAGAAACCATGACACCCCTGGATATTTTGGAAGGGCGGATGAATGTAGAGATCGGCATGGCCGCTGTTCGTCCTGCAGAATTTATCATCCTGAAATTCTCTCATAAACTTCAGGAATCCTAATATAACTCACCTTACTCATCCAATAAAAACAAGATACTATGGCTTTTCCCAAAACCCCCGGAGTCTACATCGAAGAGGTCAGCACGCTGCCTCCCTCGGTTGCGGCGGTAGAAACGGCGATACCCGCATTCATAGGATGCACAGAGATCGCGGATAAGAATGGCGTGGGCGGTGCACTCGATCGCGTTCCCACACGAATCACCAATATGCTGGAGTACGAGCAGTATTTCGGCGGTCCGTTTTCCGAACATGCCGCCATCACGGTTGGCATAGAAGACGATATGGACGGCGGCGCCGAAGTGGTGAGCCGAACCATATCCGTTGCCATCGGAAGCGCGAGTGCATTCAAGATGTACTATGCGCTGCAACATTTCTTCGCTAATGGTGGCGGTCCGTGTTACATCGTATCGGTAGGTGATTACTCGGGATCCACAGCCAACGTTGCAAAGTCCAAGTTGATGAATGGTGTGGCCGATATCGAGAAGATCGATGAACCGACCTTGCTGGTATTCCCGGACCATTCTACCGTGGCCAATTACAAGGATGTCTACGACGAAGCGCTGGCCCAATGCCAGAAACTGAAAGACCGCTTTGTGATCATGGACTATAAAGGTGAGACGGGCGACGCCTTCGCAGATGCCACCGCCTTCAGAAGTTCAGGCGTAAGCTCTGACAACCTGAAGTACGGTGCTGCCTACTATCCTTATATCAAAACAACACTGGCATATGGTTATGATGAAAGCCTGTTGACCGTATCGCATAATGAAATCAATCCGGCCAACCCCGGTGCATTGGATGGTGATACCATTGCGGCCATCAAAGCGTCAAACCCCGATGTGTATCGCAGCATCATCGCCAAGCTGACGACATTGCTTGTGACATTGCCACCGTCACCGGCTATGGCGGGTATCTATGCCCGGGTAGACAATGACCGCGGCGTATGGAAGGCCCCGGCAAACGTTGGTGTATTTTCCATCGTCGGACCTACTATCAAGATCACACGCGAGCAACAGGAAAGCCTCAATATCGATGCGACTTCCGGGAAGTCGATCAACGCATTGCGCGCTTTCCCCGGAAAAGGAACCCTGGTGTGGGGCGCAAGAACCCTGGCCGGAAACGATAATGAGTGGCGCTATGTACCGGTTCGCCGTCTCTTCATTTTTGTAGAGGAATCGGTGAAGAAAGCCACAGAGTTTTCCGTGTTTGAACCCAACGACGCCAACACCTGGCTGCGGGTTAAAACCATGATCGAGAATTTCCTGACCAAACTTTGGAGGGATGGTGCATTGGCCGGAGCCAAGACAGATCAGGCATTTTTTGTGAAAGTAGGGTTGGGTGTGACCATGTCTGCTCAGGATATCCTGGAAGGAAGAATGAACATTGAAATCGGACTGGCCGCTGTCAGACCCGCAGAATTCATCATCCTGAAATTCTCACACAAATTACAGCAATCATAACCGCAACAATCATTTTTAACACCATAAAAAAAGAAGCATATGGCAATCAATTATCCAGTAACCGCTTTTCATTTTCAGGTAGAATGGGGTGGACAACGTATTGGCTTTACCGAAGTATCGGGCCTTTCTATTGAACTGCAGTCTATCGACTACAGGGAAGGATCTTCGCTGGAATATCAGGTAACCAAAATGCCCGGTATCCCGAAGTTTTCCGCCATCACTTTGAAGCGTGGAATTTTTCAGGGCGACAATGAGTTCTTCCAATGGTTGAATACCGTTAAGCTGAACAGCATCGAAAGACGCGATCTTACCATCAGTCTGCTGAATGAAGAGCATGCGCCTATCGTAACCTGGAAGGTAAAGGATGCATGGCCCTCGAAAGTGGAAGGTCCGAGCCTGAACTCTACCGGTAACGAAGTTGCCGTGGAATCCATCGAGCTTCAACACGAAGGACTGTCCATCGAGTTTGCATAATCTGCCTGAAACGATTGCATCATGCCATTGTTCAATCCACCTGTAGGGTTTCATTTTCTGGTGCGGTTCGAAGGACTGCTCACCAATCCCAAGTATCTGGGTATTCCGGATCTTGGCTTTCAGGAAGTGTCCGGTATCAACGTGGATATTGCTACGGAAGAGTATCACGAGGGAGGCGAGAACCGATTTAAACATCGCCTTCCCCAGCCGGCGGGCTACCAGAATCTTGTCATGAAACGCGGCCTGCTCATCGGCTCTCAACTCATGCAATGGTTCAAGGAAAGCACCGAGAATTTCACCTTTGAACCGGCTGATATCACCGTGGTATTGTTGAACGGCGATCACATTCCGCTTCAAGCCTGGAACTTTATTCAGGCCTACCCGGTGAAATGGGATATCGCCAATCTCAATGCGCAGGATGCACAAATCCTGATCGAATCCGTGGAGTTCTCTTACCAGTACTTCCGCCGCATCGATCCTACGGATCTGTTACCGTTCTAATCAGTTTAACAACCCCGTGCCATGCCCATAGAAGTACGTGAACTCGTGATCAAAGCTGTGGTGGACCATGCCAGCCAACGGAAGCCTGATGAGTCACCGCAACGCGGAGGTAATGGCAATACCGGCGATAAGAAACTGGAAGAAACACTCAGTCAGATTCTGGAACTGATCAAGGAAGATAAAAACGAGCGCTGATGGCAATCACTGACATATTCAGCGAGCTGGATGGCCTGGCCAAAATGACCATCGACGCTTATCCCGATGAGGAATACAACGATGGGGATGAGATTGCCACGTTTCAGGTGATGTACAATCCCAATACGTACAGCCAGGAATACAAGAATAACTACGAGCGTCCCACCACCCAGGGAAATACCGGTACACTCGTATTCACCCATACCGAACCGGAGAATGTCTCGTTTGAGTTCCTTTTTGATGCCACCGGTGCCAGTTTGTCCGGCACTTCCAATATCGCCGACCAGGTACTGAAAGACAAGCATACCGATGATGCGATCAAGAATTTTCTCGAAGTCACATACCAGCGTTCCGGCGATACGCACCAACCGAATTTTCTCAAACTCCGTTGGGGGAACTTCGAATTCCGAGGACTGCTCGAATCGGCGACCGTAACACATAAGCTGTTCAACCTGGATGGTAACCCTATCCGGTCTACCGTGGCATGCAGCTTCCGGAAGCATACATCCTTGCAGGAACAGGCGGCACAAGACAGGAAGTCATCTCCTGACCTTACCCATTACCGCCTGGTGAAAGCCGGAGATACACTGCCACGAATTGCCAACAAAATATACGGCGATCCATCTTTCTACCTGGAGATCGCCCGCGTGAATAAACTGATCAACTTCCGGAAACTGAAAGTGGGACAGAAGCTGATTCTGCCACCAATTGACAAGAAAAAATAACCATGGCCGAAACCCTCACCATACCAACCCAGGCTGCAACCGACCTGCCCACCTTCAAGGTGCTGGTGGACGGGGAGGATATCGGTGGACTGTTCGGTCTGATCTCGATCATGGTATCCAAGGCCGTCAACAAAATCCCCAAGGCGAGACTGATCCTGAGCGACGGAGATGTGGCGCTTGAAGATTTTGAGGTCAGCAGCGGAGACATGTTCGTCCCCGGTAAAGAAGTGGAGATCAAAGGTGGTTATCACAATATTGAAGACACCGTTTTTAAAGGGATCATCATTAAACATGGTATCAAATCCCTGGAAAATAAAAACCCGGTCCTCATCATAGAGCTGCGCGATGCCGCCGTTAAAATGACCATAGGCAGGAAAAGCAAATATTTTGAAGAGGTTGCGGACAGTGATGTGATCGAAGAGATCGCCGGTGAATACGGACTGCAAACAGACGTCGAAGCCACTTCCGTTACACATAAAGAAATGGTGCAATACCATTGCACAGACTGGGACTTCGTTGTAAGCAGAGCCGAAGTAAACGGTCTGCTGGTGTTTGCGGATGACGGCACATTGGGTGTAAAAGCGCCGGACCTTTCACAGGATCCCTTGCTGAACCTTGCTTACGGACACAACATCATGGAATTTGAGGCCGACATGGACGCACGGGATCAGCTGGCCGCCTCCGTCAGTAAATCATGGGACTTCACGGCACAGGAGATGATCGAAGAGGAAGGAGAGGATCCCGGTCTTTCCGAACAGGGTGACTTTACGACCTCGGACCTGTCTGACGTGATCGGCCTGGAAACGTTTACACAGCAACACAGCGGAAAGGTAGAGGACACCGAACTCAAAGCCTGGTCGGATGCACGCCTGCTCAGAAGCCGCTTGTCAAAAGTAAAAGGGCGTGTGAAGATCGTTGGCTTCAGTGACATCAAACCAGGCCACATCATCTCGTTCCAGGGACTCGGAAACCGATTTAACGGACCTGCATTCGTATCCTCGGTTGTTCATCAGATCACCACCGGGATGGCCTGGTATACGCACCTGGAATTCGGATTGGATGAGCAATGGTTCATCACCCGCTATGATGACATCGTGGATAAGCCTGCAGGTGGTATGCTGCCACCGATACACGGGTTGCAGGTAGGCGTGGTGACCAATATCCATGAAGACCCGGACGGCGATTTCCGGATCAAGGTCAGACTGCCTGTCATCGACCCTGAGAATGAAGGGGTCTGGGCAAGAATGGTGAGCCCCGATGCAGGAGAGAATCGCGGCATGGTCTTCAGACCCGAAGTGGAAGATGAGGTGATCGTTGGATTTCTGAATGATGATCCCCGTGACCCGATCATTCTGGGGATGGTGCACAGCAGCGCCAAACCCGCGCCGATCGATGCGGAAGAAGAGAATAATGAGAAGGGTTTTGTTACAAGGGGAGAACTTAAACTCACCTTCAACGATGATAAGCTCAGTATCACGCTTGAGACCCCGAACGGAAATACCATGGTCATCAGCGATGATGAAGGAGGGATCAACCTGGAAGATGAGAATGGAAATAAAATTACGATGAGCTCCGACGGGATCACAATCGAAAGTGCAAAAGACATCAACCTGAAAGCATCAGGAGATATCAATATAGAAGGAACAAACATCACTGAAAAAGCCAGTGCGAGCTATAAAGCCGACGGCGGTGCAGGTGCGGAACTTACCTCCAGCGCCCAAACCGTTGTCAAAGGCTCTCTGGTTCAGATCAATTAGACAATTTGAAAATGTGGCAATTTGAAAATTTGATGATGTGATAATGCTTGCTGAAAGAACCACAAACTAAAAACCACAAACTAAAAACCAACCAATGCCACCCGCAGCAAGAGTAACCGACACAACGACCCATGGGGGAACCATCGTAGGACCCGGAGAAGCCACCGTGCTTATCGGGAACATGCCGGCATGTGTGGCAGGAGATAATCATGTATGCTCCCTGCCACCCAATGCACATCAGCCTACGGCAAGTCCCTTTCCGATGGGAAGTACAACGGTGCTGATAGGGGGCAAGCCGGCCATCCGGGTAGGTGATGTTTGTATATGTGGTGCTGGCGCCGCTGTTGGTGAACCAACGGTGATGATCGGATAAAAATTAAGACAATGCCTGAAACAGAAGACATAGATATTGAAAGTCAACAACAGAACAGTTTCCTTGGAAGGGGATGGGCCTGGCCTGTGACTTTTAATAAAGAAGGCAGCATGGTGGAACTGTCGGAAGACGAACAGGACATCCGTGAAAGTCTGGAAATACTGTTGTCTACCATCCGCGGAGAACGCGTGATGAGACCGGACTATGGTGCCAGTCTGCGCGAAAAGATATTCGAGCCGCTTCGGGTATCTTCTGCCGCCAGACTGACTGAAGATATTAAACGCGCCATCCTCTTCCATGAACCCAGGGTAAGTGTGAAAGATGTGTCCTATCAACAGGATCCTGAAGAAGGATACATCCTCATACAGTTGGATTATACCATCATCGCGACCAATACGAGGACCAACCTCGTTTACCCGTTTTACTTTAACGAAGGAACAGATATTTAGTACTTATCCATGGAAACCTGCGAAAATAAAGCCCTTATACAGCGCGACGGAACCAACCGGAATGAACGGCTGGCGGAAGCATTGTTGCCTGAATATGTGGCGGTGGACGAACGCAGCATGAAGGACCTCATCACCTTTGTGCAGCAGTATGCGGGTGAGATCGCCTATGTGGATATTGATAACCTGGCAGATGGTGATTGGAAAACGTTCTTCAACGCCGACAATGACATCGATATCCTGCTGGATGAAGATTACAGCGACACAGAGAATTTTCTGGATTATGTTGAAAAGAAGGGCGGATTCACCCAGCCTCATTTTGCGTTATTCCTTGCGTTTCTGAAGTTATTCAGGAAGGCACAGGATGACCTTAACACCATTACAAAACGCCATCTTGATTTCTATTATAAAGAAGTACTTCGCCTGGAAGAAAAGCCAGCCGTTTCAGATCAGGTATTCCTCATCTTCACCCTGGCAAAGCACATTGCCAAATCCCATGCTGTAAAGGAAAACACAGAGCTGAAGGCCGGGAAAGATGACACCGGACAACCTCTGTTCTTCGCTACGGATGATGAACTCGTGGTGAACAAAGGTGAGGTGAGCGCCATCAAGGCACTGTTTGCAGATGTAGAAAACACGCAACGCCTGTATGCCTCTCCCATCGCAAACTCATCAGATGGAGAAGGTGCTGAAATCGAGAGTGAAGACATGCATTGGGAGATATTCGGTAATACCGACAGGGATCAACCCGAGATCGGTTTTGCATTTGCATCTCCCATACTTTTCCTTGCCGAAGGAGAAAGAACGGTAACCGTTACCCTCACATTTTCTCCGGAGACAAAGATCGGATCCGTGTTTCCGCATGCTGATAAATCATTTGATGTGGTGTTCAGTGGAGAAGAAGAATGGATATCTCCCGAAGGTGAGGATGCGTATGATGTCACCGATGGAAAGTATCATCCGCAGGTGGTCGAAAGAATACTGGCATTTGCAAACTCTGCCACGAAAGATGACCTCGATCACAAGATCAGCGATGACCCGAATACCGGTTATGGAGACCAGATCGATGATTATGATATAGGTGCGCTGGTGGCAGAACGCATCGTCGCCAAACGGAATATCATCGGCTCTTACACCTCCCTTGATCAGCTGCTGGATGTGAAAGGCTTCGGTATTGATAAGCTGAACGACATGGCCTACACTTTCAGGAACCTGTCCAATGCCACCATTGTAGACCCCGTTGCCAACACGATCACCATCATCCGTACCATAGAGGAAAGTCAGCCCGCCGTGGTTGCTTACAATCAGGAGGTACTTCTTGAACCGTATAAAACATCGTGGCCGGTGATGAAGGTCACATTGAATCGTGATTATCCGGCAAGCCCGTATGTGTATAAATATCTCAGGGACCTCGACCTGACCGCAGCCAACATCCATGTGAATGTGTCGGATGTGAAGAGTAATATTATTCAGAATGATGCTGCCCGGCTTGATCCGGCCAAGCCATTCCAGCCATTCGGTAACCGGCCGCAACTTGATGCCTCCTTCTACATCGGCAACCAGGAGATCTTTCAAAAGAATCTGGAAACACTGACCGTCAACATACAATGGCATGAGCTTCCTGAAGAACAAAGCTTCGGCGCGTATTATGCCAACTATACCGTGCAGACCGGCGAACGTCAGAATACCACCTTTCTTACAGAGGTTTCTTTGCTTGATAAAAGAGAGTGGACGCCGGTGATGAAAGACGGAAGTTATCTCCAGCTATTCGATAATGCCACCGATGAGGAAATCATCAATCCGGTCAACAACCTATTTTTATCTGTAGCGAACACCGGAGCAACCGATTCGCTTGGCGATGTAAAACGTGATCCGGAGATCATTCCGTTCACCCAGCTTGATACGACAACACAAAAAGGATTTCTGAGGATGACCCTGAAAGGGGAAAACTTCGGTCATAAGGATTATCCTACTTCTTATACCCAACAGGTGCTGGCAGGTGTAACCGCCAATCCGCCGGTCCCTCCAAATCTTCCGAATGAACCCTACACACCAACGATCAAGGAACTGTCCCTGGACTATTCCTCCTCTGTTGATCTGAATATTGTAAAGCAATCGGAGAAGGCATGGGAAAACCGGGTGGAACAGTTCTTTCATGTGCACCCATTCGGTGCGGCAGAAACGGATGCCAGGGAAGCCACCAATGACCTGATGCCGGTAATCACCAGCGAAGGCAGCCTCTATATCGGAATTGAAAATTTAACCGGAGGAAGTAATCTGTCACTTCTTTTCCAGGTTGCAGAGGGCAGCGCAAACCCTGACTATCTGCAACAGAAGGTAAATTGGAGTTATCTGGCCGGCAATACCTGGAAGACCTTCAACGACCGGAAGATATTGTCAGATTCCACCAACGGTTTGCTGACTTCCGGTATCATTTCCTTTGCTCTGCCCAAAGAAGCGAATACCTCACACGAATTACTCTCCGATGGTTTGCTCTGGATCAGGGCTACCGTCGACAAGGATACACCCGCCATTTCCGATATGGTGGATATCCGCGCACAAGCGGTTACAGCCACCGCTGAGGATATCAACAATGACCCCAACCGACTGGGAAAGGCTTTGCCTGCGGAGACGATCAAGAAGCTCCGGGAAAGCGACTCTGCCATTGATAAGGTAGAGCAGCCTTTCAGCTCATTCGGTGGAAAGCTGAAAGAAAGCAGCAGTGCTTTTTATACGCGGGTCAGTGAACGGCTGAGGCATAAGCAGCGCGCTATCACCATCTGGGACTATGAAAGACTCGTGCTGGAAGAGTTCCCTTCCGTGTATAAGGTGAAGTGCATCAACCATACCATTTTTAATGGAACAACAACAGACTACTCCGAGGTTGCGCCTGGACATGTGTCCCTCATTGTGATTTCCAGCGTGATCAATAAGAATGCGGTAGACCCGCTAAAACCTAAAACCAGTCTGATTACCCTGGCGGAGATCGAAACATTCCTTACCGATATTAAAGCGGAATGCGTAGAGCTTCATGTCAGAAACCCACTGTATGAAGAAATTCAGGTGGAGTTGAATGTCAAGTTTTATGACGGTATCGACAATGGTTATTACCAGGAATTACTGAATGATGAGATCAAAGCTTTCCTGTCCCCATGGGCCTATGAGGATAGCTCGGATATCGTCTTCGGCGGAAGAATACACAAATCCATGATCCTGAATTTTGTGGAAGAACGGGACTATGTAGATTATGTGACCTGCTTTAAAATGTATCATACAGTGCCATCGGAGGGTGTGGCACCGTCAACCATAGACATTAACGAGGCGCGAGCCAGCACCACCGGATCCGTACTCGGATCTGCACCGGAACATCTCATCCACGTGATGGAAGAGGCGATCTGCGGATGCGATGAAAACGAAGTGTTCGGTGTGAAAGAGCTAGCTGCTGATGGATGTGGTTGTGATTAATGAAGAAAGATAGAGATCATATAATGAACGAGTAATCCTCAAAAAACAGACGTGGAAGAGTCCATCAAAATATCGAAGAAACTACCGGAACTGGAGAGCATGCAGTATCAAGCCCTTCGTGATCTGGGTGTTGAGCATGTGCAGAACCTGTCAGGAAAGATCTGGACCGATTATAATAGCCACGATCCGGGAGTGACCATTCTGGAAGTGTTGAGCTATGCCATCACTGACCTGGGACATCGGGTGAACCAGGACATCCGGAATATCATTGCCCAGGATCCTTCCGACCCGGATAAAAAGGATATACAGAATTTCTTCACCGCGGCAAAAATCCTTCCCAATAAAGCATTGACCATTCGCGATATCCGGAAGATCATCATGGATGTTTCGGTAAGCGACAGCAGTGACGACGGTTGCTCATTCGTAGGTGTGAAAAATGCCTGGGTCAGCGTTTCTCCGGAAAATGAATTTCCCGTTCATGCCCATACCGTGGAAAGTATCCTGAGCTATGATCCGCATCCCCTTCATCCGGGCAAACCACCATTGGAGATCAAACCGCTTTACAACGTATTGCTGGAGTTTGAGAAATGCGACGCCTATGGTGATCTGAATGAAAATGAGCTCGACGGACAAATGACCGTGACCGGAGCGGTGGACGATAAATTGAACGGCCTGGTGATCAAAGTGGAAGTGGAGTTTCCACGCTGGGATGAAGAAGGGGTAGACTGGAATGATCCGGATAGCATCCGCAAATCCGTTCAGAATATCAATGTTCAGTTTTTCAGAAAACCCAGACGATATACCTTCGATTATAAGGTAGACAATAACAAGTATGTTGTTCTCTCAGGCCTCAAGCCCGGAGCCCCGGATCCTGAGGAAGTGCTGGGTATGGATATGATCTCCGATAACCTGAACGCATACATTTACAACGGTCCGGATAGCTTGATTGCCCGCTATCAGGCCAAGGTATTCAAGATATTCAGAATACTGAAAGCCGTTAAGGCAAAACTCCACGCCAATCGGAATCTGTGTGAGGACTTTTTTAAATTCAATGCACTCAAGATCGAAGAGATCGCTCTTTGCACGGATATTGAACTGGAGCTCGAAGCCGACGTGGAAGAAGTGCAGGCGCAGATTTACTATCACATCGGAAGGTTTCTGTCACCCACCGTGCCTTACTATTCCCTGGATGAAATGTTGGAAATGGATATTCCGGTGGAGAAGATCTACGAAGGCCCATTGCTGGAACATGGTTTTCTGCTGGATGAAGATGTGGACGCCGCAGATCGTCGCGATGTGATCCATGTCTCCGATCTTATCCAGATCATTATGGATGTGGAAGGTGTCGTTGCCGTAAAAAAGATCGAGATCGCCAACCTGCCCCAGGATAATGATGACGGCATCCCCTCCAAAAGCGTGAAGTGGTGCCTCGACCTGGCTTTCGAATACAACTACATCCCCAGGTTGTCAGTCACCGATTCAAAGATCACCTATTATAAAGATCAACTTCCTTATCAGGCAGATCAGACCGTGGTGGATACCCTGGTCGCAGAACTGGAGTCCGGAGAACAATCACAAAAAATAGAGAACCCGGTACTTGACCTGAAAGTGCCACGAGGCAATTATCTGCAATTGGAAGAATACACCAGCATTCAGGAAGACTTTCCGCTGGTATACGGTATCGGGGATGAAGGCCTGCCCGCCAGTGCCCCGGTTAAACAAAAAGCCCAGGTAAAACAACTGAAAGGCTTTCTTATGTTTTTTGATCAGCTGCTGGCCAATTATATGTCGCAGCTGGCACACGTGAAAGATCTTTTCTCCATGAATGCGGAGAAAGATGAAGACGGAAATTACGTCATCGGGAGAACGTATTTTACGCAGGTGTTGAAAGACATCGTGCCCGAATCAGACGGCCTGTACACCGATCCGGACCATCACCCCGAAACATTGGCCGAACTGGCCGAGGATCAGCACCTGTTCTTTGAACGGCGCAACAAATTCCTCAATCACCTGATGGCCCGCTTCTCCGAGCAGTTTACCGATTACGCCCTGATGACCTATCGCCTGGCAGGTGTCGATGCCGACCGCGATCTGATCCAGGACAAGCTTACTTTCCTGAATGCCTACCCCGAGATAAGCGCAGCAAGAGGAACCGCTTTCAATTATATGGACCGCTGCCATATCTGGCATATCGACAATAAGTCCGGACTCGAAAAAAGAGGCGCACTCATGGTGGGTGTGGACGAAAGAAAGGCTTCCGATCTTTCTTTCAGTGCACCCTTTGACATCATCGCCGTCGGCGATCAGTTCCGTTTTGAGATTGGCAGTGCGCCTTACATTTTACAGTCGCCTGACGGCATTCTCTTTGATACTACCGATGAAGCAGCACTTGCCATTGAGGACGTGATCACCCATGGCCAGTATGTCACCAATTTTGTGGTTAAGGAAGAAGGACCCGGCGCCTTTTCATTTGCACTGTATTGCAATGAGGTACTTTCCGCCATAAGTAAGAAAGTGAACTACGCTTCCGAAGAACTTGCAGGGCAAGCGATCACCCAACTGCATGCAGACCTGGCTAATGAAATTTTCTTCAACCCCGAATCCAACCGCAATAATTTGGCGGCGCCGGTAGACAATTATTTTGAAGTGGATATCGCCGTGGATATGGTTCCCACCATCCCGGAATATACCATCTCCTATAAGTTGCATTCCGAGGCCTATTCAACAGATCCGGGAGATGTGATCATGACCGGCGAACAAACCGGCGACGGAGAAGAAGGTATGACCCTGTTGGAGATGGAGAACCTGGCCCAGGAGAGAGCTGTTGATTTTATCTGGGACGTAGTCGCCAACGGTGATGATCCTGACCAGTATAGTTTCCTTCCTGATGAAGCTCCTTTTACCTCACCTTATGAGTTTGTGCTGACCAGTAGACTGGGTGGTGAACTCGGCAGAAGTACGGCATTCGATTTTAATATTCCGGTCGCTGATGCATTCAATGCGCTCACCACAAAACAGGTGAGCATTACCGGAGCTGACACCAACAACGGAGATTATACATTTACCGGTGCCACCGCGGATGGTCCGTATGTGGAACTGACCATGACCGCACCCATGCCCGCCGCAGGTTCTGATGGTGAGTTGGCCTATACCGATAGCCTGTCATTTACCGCCGATAAACCCGGCAATGCGTTTATTCTGTCTGGTGATTACACACCGATCCTTCACGATGTGGCAGATGTGCTCATCATGGGTTCCGGCTTTAACAACGGGCTGTTCAATATCCGTAAGGTGAGTCTGGTCAGCGGAGATACTGTCATTGAGGTGAAGGAAGAACTCGCTTCCACCAACAGCGATGGTACACTGTCATTCACCAAATCCTTCCCTGTACACCTGATTTCCGGAAACAAAGTGACCGTGCTCGGTGGACTGGATACAAAGGCAGTGAACGATACCGTTGCCTTCTTCAAAACAAAGTTTTATAGCAATGAAGGTTTTCACCTTGTAGAGCATCTGTTGCTCAGACCACGTGTAAATGGCTGGTATTTTGTACCTGCGGATGAGGACACACTGGCCAGCGGGCTGGCAGATAAAGGTCTGATCTTTTTCGAACGGAAACTGGATATCAAGTCTTCCGTGAAATCCTCTAAAATATTCCGCGTAGAAGGTGACTGGACAGCCGAGATCTATGCCGGCCTGCTGGTGGCTGTCAGCGGAACACATGCCAATGATGATACCTATACGGTAAATACTGCTACCTATGACGTTGGTGACGATGTGACGGAGATCAAGGTGGTTCAGGCTTTTCCGGAAACCACAACCGAACCGCAGGGCATTGTGTCTTATCATGTGTCATCTCCTGTTCAGGCGGTGATTACCGCCAACCGCGATGTGATCGTGGCCGGAGAAATACCCGTGGATGCAGAAACGGTTGTGCATCTGACAGGATCAACGGACCAACGGAACGATGGAACGTACAAAGTGGAATCTTCCGAGATACAGGGCGGCTCCACCCACATCATCCTGGCATCCATCGAAAGCCTCGTTCAGGATCGCCTGCTGCCCGTAAACCTGGATCCCGACTGCATATACTGTCAGCTTGAGAACCCCTACACCTATATCGCTTCGGTGATTATGCCTTACTGGCAAGGACGGTTCCGGAACGCTGATTTCAGAAAATTCTTTGAACGGAAGATCAGGCTGGAAGCACCCGCTCACATCTTCCTGAATATTTGCTGGGTGAGCAACGCACACATGTCCGAATTCGAGGAGATGTACAAACGCTGGCTGCTCGAAATATCGAAGGAAGACAGAGATCATGTTCAGCTGAGCATCGCCCTCAGCAACCTCATCGATATCCTGACAAGATTACGAAATGTATACCCCGTGGGACACCTGCACGATTGTGAGGAAGACAATACCACGGAGAACTCAATCATACTGAACAATTCTATTCTAGGAAATGCCTAAAACAAGTAATCATGGCTTCTACAACCTATAATGCCTATCCCATTTTTGAAAAGAACCAGGTGCTGACCAACACCCAGCTCAACCAGCTGGTTTCTTATCTGGAAGAGCAGGGAAGACTCACACGGTCCAGCCTGATCGGTATCGGCGTGCTGTGCGGACTGGAAACCCGTTTTGTGCCCGAAAGCGATTCGGACCTCGGTGTGGATACGCTGTACATCTCAGAAGGTGTAGGCGTCACCTCGGAAGGTTTTCTGATCCAATTCTGCGGATGTCCTATCACATCCTACCGGAATTATGTGATGAATCCGTACATCGACTATCCGCCGTTTCAGAATCCTGCAACCAAACAGCAGGATATCGTGATGCAGGAACTGCTTACGGATGATTTTGAAGCCGATGGAAGTGAGGAACCTATTGTACAAATTGATCAGTCCATCTTCGAAAATAAGGTGGTGGTTCTTTATCTCGAATGCTATGATAAAGACCTGAAATCCTGTCTCACCAAAAGCTGTGACGACATCGGTATTGAAAGGAAATTCACACTGCGCAAGTTGCTCATTTCTATTTCCGATATAGAAAACAAGGTACTGCCGCGTACGGAGAATGAAGATGTGATGCTATACCCGGACCGGTACCGCCTTCCGGATATTGGTGTGAAATTGCCGCTGTTCAGTCCACCGGTGGCAGACTACGATACGTTCGCCAAGATTGCAGCACCCTACGGAAACGTACTTTTTTCGGCAGCTCAGAACCCCGTTCTCGCCATACTCAACGCCTGGAAAGACGCCTATGAAGCATTCGCACCCATATTGAGGGAATCACTTCCTGCCAATCCGTTCGCTGACCCCGTCGCCATGGCCAATGCATGGAAAGCCATTTTCGACGGCAGTGGCAGCGCGCCGAAGTATATGGGGATACAGTATTACTATGACTTTATCAAAGACCTCTTTGTTTCCTACAGTGAATTCAGAGAAGTGTCATTTGACCTGCTTACAAGATGTTGTCCCGATGAAAAGAAGTTTCCGAAACACCTGATGCTTGGTGAAGTGACCACCGACTGCATCCCGTCAGCCTACCGTCAGCAATTCATGCATTCCCCCGCCAAGGCGACTTTCGGGAAGTTGTTGCTCGAAACGCAAACACTGTTTTACCGGGTGGAGCGAATGGTTAAAGCATTTGATACCGACAGGGTGAATAAGACCGAAAGCTATGATCCGCTCAAAGTAAAGGTCACACCCAGCGATGAGAAAAAATCCTGGCTTACCCAACGGGCTATTCCATACTATTTCAGAACCAAGATCAATGGCAAGTTTGGCAGCCTGGAAGCACTTTGGGACTACGATATCAAAAGAAGATGTGCCGTTGGTGACGGACTGCTGGCATATGCCAATAACTATGATGATATCTCCGGCGGACCGGCAACAGAGACCAAGGTAAGTAAGCCCCTTCAGTTTAACAGAGACCCTTACGGTTTTTACCGGATCGAAGGTGGGCTCGGGAAATCCTGCGCCGAAGTGATCGACCTGCTGGAAGAAAAGATTCACAAATACAATCTCCCGTTTGATGTGGTTGCGGTAAGGGTGAATAATGCGACTGCCCCGGTCGTGCCTGCATCGTTGGAAGACATGCCCGTAGACTACAACTGCGGATTCCATGACCTGCACGAAGACTACATTTCCTGCCGCTACCAGATCGTGAACATGCTCAAGTTCGGCCCCACGGTCTGGGATCTCTACAAAAGGATCGAAGAGATCGCAAAGGAAAACGACAAGGATTTTGAAGAACCAATCAATGACGAAGTCAGGAAGATCATTGAAGAGGTGTACAAAGGCATCGTTACATTCATCTGTAAAACATTGCCTCCCTGCCTTCCGGATTTCGCCGCATCATTCGAAGAGCTAAAAGATCGCTATGCAGATGCCATCGTCTTTGTGACCGATAAGGTGTTCGAACATCTTGACCTGAACGATGTGGATGAAGGTGCCCAGGAAGTGGATAACGTGACTGGTATCGATATTGCACAGGAAGTGATCGCAGAAGCTACACATGTGGTGTACCAGTTCTTCGATATGCTGTTCTTTAATCGCCTGTACAGAATTTACTATGCTTTCAGAAGAAGGGAATATTACTACTCCCTTCAATTCAATAAACATAGTCAGACGTTCAGTGAATACATCGCCAAACATCCCGGCATAGAACATATGGCCGGTACACCATCCGGCGGAACATTCGTGATCGTCTATGGCAATTTCCTGGGGATGAACCAGCGTGTGCTGGCAGACTTTTCCCTGCCTTACCGATGCTGTGACGATCACCGCTGCATTCCTGTCTGCGATGATGCCATCGCGAAAGAACACATCATGGTGGCGCCATACGCAAGACCTGACTACGGATATACTTTCGAGAATGTATCCATCACCATGCCGCTGGTTATCAACGACCATAATCTTCATGACCTGGAAAAAGAGTTCTGCGTCAAAGAAGTGGAAGAGACATGGAATGTATTTATCGTAGGTGTCAAGCCGCTTGATGATAACCAACCGCAATTGCAGATAAGCAAGGACAAACGCAGTGTGCTGTTCACCCCACCCAAAGATTTCACCGGCATTGTAAAATACAGCTATACCTTGGAGAACATCAATAACGGGCTCAGAGATACCGGGGTCGTCACCGTTCTTGTTCGTGAGATGTGCGTTCGCCTCCCGTCATTTGAATTTGCTGTGAAAGAAGGTGACCATGTGGTGGCCAGCCTGAAGGATAACCCAGGATTTACGTTCAATGATCCGGATGTGAATCAGGAAATCGTATCCATTGAAAACGGTGGCGTGGAACTGCATATGTTTGTAAACCAAAGCATCCAGGATCCTTATACATTCAAGTACACCGCGAAAGGTGATAAGAATGACGGATGCGGAAAGATCACCCTGCGCCCGACAGGCAATGGTGAGCCGTTTATTCCTGACCAGGATTTCTCTATCTCACTGAATAGCCCTAAAGGTACCATCGTTGGAACTGTGGAGGCATCCGATCCGGATAATGAACCACTGACATTCTCATTCTTTACAGGACGTACGGATATCTTCGCCATCAATCCGCAAACCGGAGAGATCCAGATCATCAACCCGGATTCCATGGAGCCGATCCCATATGAAATGGGTGTTCGGGTGACAGACCCTCTCGGCTTGTTTGATGAAGCATTTGTCGTGATCACGGTGTTTGATGAGAACAAAGCCCCTAACATCGGGAATCAAAGTGTTGAGATTCCTGTGACCATAGCGGTAGGAACAGTGGTGACCACCATGGAAGCCAGCGATCCTGACGGAGATCCGCTCACCTTCAGTATCGTTTCCGGAAATACAGGCAATGCATTCCGCATTGTTGCAAACACCGGACAGATCGTGGTAGCCAGCAACACCAACTTCCCCAACTCACAAGGCTTCCAACTGGGAATACGCGTGACCGATCCAAGTGGATTGTTTGCACAGGCATTCCTGAATATCAGTTTGCTTCGTGGCAATGAACCACCCTTTGTAAATATCGCACAGCCGAAAACAAACCAGATCTTCCCGGTTGGCTCTGCCATTGATGTGGTGTTCATCACAGGTGACGATACCGGCGTGGCAAAAGTGGAGGTGCTGTTGAACGGACAACTCCACGGTGTGACCACCAAGGAACAGAATTTCGGGTATGTCATGGAAGGTCTCAAGGCCGGTTCGTACAGACTTCAGGGAAGGGCGGTAGACCTTGATGGTGCCATGGCTTCTTCTCAGATCGTGGACTTCCAGATTCAGGGAGAGACCACACCTACAATAACATTGACGGATAATCTTTTATTCCTGAACAGAAATGAACTGTCGGCCCTGATGGAGTCCAGACAGCTTAAAGTGACCACGGCCGATACAAGAGAAACATTATCAAAAAAACTACAGGAAGGATTGAAAACGCAACCGCTGACCAGAAAAGAGGTAGCATCATTAAGTGATGAAACACTTTTCAAGTTAGCGGAGCAACTGGGCGTAGACGCCAGTTTGAATAGAAGCGATATGGTGGATGCGCTGTTTAAAAGAAAATAGTATTGTCTAACTCCGAATTCATACTATGGGTAACAAACATTCCATTGCCAAACAAAAACTGGAACTTCAATGTAACGTACCAGGAAATCAGGGCCAGGTCCTGCAAAATACCATAAGTCGAATATACCGCCAGAAGGTTTTGTTGGAGATGGAGAAGCTGTTTGATTCCTATGGAGGAAAAGAGGAGGTATTTGTTATAGATAAATTAGAGATTGATCTTGGTGTCCTGGATAAGGATCGCCTGGAAGCAGATTTTCCTTCCAGGGTGAAGGAGGCATTGGCCGCAAAACTTCCTGATATCATTTCCGGCGCTACAACGCGCAACCCATCCGCGCCACTTCTGACGGAAAAGGCTTCGGAAAAAGTTCCACATGCGGAACGAAGATCAGCACATGTACACGAACTGGAATCGATCATCCGCTTTCTCGAAACCGGTCAGCATTACGGGGAGATCCGGGGAACATTATCTACTTGGCTCAAAACCCTGATTACCGAACATCCCAAAGATACCGTCAGCGTGCTCAGGCGCTGCCTGTTATCTCCACACGGCGCACAACGTCTGGTATATCAATGCCCTGATAAACCTCTGATCGAGCTGCTGGCAGCCATCCTTCCCGGAAAAACGGATTTGCTCACAGGCTTGTATGCCCTCGCAAAAGTCGGGCTACCACAAAGTGGAGACGATCGCTCAACAACAAGGTGGAAGCAGTGGCAACCGATTATTTACTGGACCATCACCACCAGATCAACCGATGTGTCTTCTGTTGCCCAACTCATCCGGGTTATGGTCTCGGGTTGGGATGAGCAGACGTCGACAAGACATGCGGAAATAAACCATCCTTTAGCAAGTGCCAGAGAGATACAGCTCAGCCGGACATATCAGTCATGGCGGAAGAACCATGCGCTCTCGCCTGTTTTGGAGTCTGCCTGGGAAGATATGATCGGACAGCTTCCGGGAAGATCTGGAACGGATTCGAAACCGATTGAACCCGAAAGAAAAGATAAAGATGGGGAGCAAAAAGGTGAAACCAATAAGGTAAGGGTAGCCGGTAAAACGTATGAAAAGGAAATAAGCACGGTAAAAGAAAACAACCGCAAATCCGGAGAGGAAAGTAAACGAGAGGTAAAGAAAAGCGATACGGTTTCCACAAAGAACGAAAAACATCCGAACGGTCAATCAAAAGAGGAATTGCGACCGTCAGACGGGAAATCAACACCGTTGAATTTTCAGAATCAGAAATCAAGCAGGAAGGAAGACGCCTGGCCCTTGCCAAAGGTCGAAGAGGCATTCGTGAAAAATGCCGGTGTGGTGATCCTTCATTCGCTTTTACCATTTTATTTCGAAGGACTAGGCCTCGTGAAGGATAAACAGTTTGTATCCGAGAGCAAACAAATGCGTGCGGTTCACCTGTTACAATACCTCGTAGACGGAAGATGCAATGCGGGAGAAGAAGAACTCACCCTGAATAAACTGCTGTGTGGTATGGAACCTTCGGCCCCCGTTATTTCCAAAATCCGACTTACCAAAAGTGAAAAAAGCGAGAGCCAGGCATTGCTGGAGCATGTGGTGAAACAATGGACGGTTCTGAAGAATGCATCACCGGCATCTATTCAGCAAACCTTCCTTCAACGCGAAGGACTGCTGTCACGGGAAGGATTCGGGGGAGGATGGAAGCTTAACGTCGAGCGGCAAACCGTGGATATCCTGATGGACCGCCTTCCCTGGGGGATTTCCCTGGTGATGATGCCCTGGAACAAATCAATGATACACGTAGAATGGTAACAACAACCTCCATAAAATCCAATGCCCGCGACCTGCAATCCGAACTGCAGTGGTTCCGTGAAGTTCTTAAAACCAGATCACTGCTGAACGCAAATGCAGAATGCAAGTACACCGATGTGTTTGAAGTCCCGCTTCCTACGCTGAGTTCGGAAGATTCCGGATACCACCGGCTGGTCAGGGAATATCAATTCTCCTTCGAGGAACGATTCATTCTGATGCTTGCCCTTGTGCCTCATGTCAGACCTGAACTGCTGGATATGTTCCTCGCCAGGAATGAACAGACACAACAAGTATATACCGAGTTCGGTGGCAAGCGGGGAAAATTTCATAACGGATT
>JAGQZQ010000021.1 GCA_020435415.1 Flavobacteriales bacterium | reverse complement strand
TCCAGTTGGTTACTTCCATCGATGGAGTGTACAAGTCAATGGAATTGACCAAGGCGAGCATACATGATGTGCATTACCTGGAGGAATTCAAATATATGGAAGACATGGAAGGCAGTACTGTTCTGGCTGACAGGGGGTATCTCTCAGCACCTAAACAACTGGAATTGTTTGAAGAAAACAAGATATTGATGGCCACACCCATGCGAAGGGGGCAACGTAATTATACCACCTATCCCAAAATCTTTAAAAGCAAGCGCAAACGAATTGAAACACTATTCTCACAACTTTGTGATCAGATGATGTTGAAAAGAAATTACGCTAAATCATTTAACGGTATAAGAGCCAGAATAATCTCTAAGATAGCTGCCGTAGCAGCACTACAAATGATCAATTGCCAGAATAATAGACCTGTCAATCACTTAAAACATGCTTTGGCTGACTAAGTGGTCAACGCGTTAACTACTAACTACTATCGACTATCGACTATCGACTAACTTCTTACCTTTGGTAGACTATGCAAGTGATAGACAGGGAACAGGAAAAGAAGGAA
Organism: Flavobacteriales bacterium; assembly: GCA_020435415.1. Classification (NCBI taxonomy): domain Bacteria; kingdom Pseudomonadati; phylum Bacteroidota; class Flavobacteriia; order Flavobacteriales; species Flavobacteriales bacterium. Next base: position 40,569 of record JAGQZQ010000021.1, on the reverse strand, counting down.
ATCCTTAACAAGTACCGGGCACTGCTCAGGGACTGTCGCCGCAGTGTGACACGCCACGACAAGCAGCAGATCAGAAAAGCCTTCAACACGGCGATGGAAGCGCATATGGACATGCGCCGAAAATCGGGAGAGCCATACATCTTCCATCCACTTGCCGTTGCACGGATTGCCGCAGGTGAGATCGGCCTGGGTACAACGTCTGTTGTAGCAGCATTGCTTCATGACGTTGTAGAGGATACAGAGATCACGCTGGATGACATCCGGCGTTTGTTCAGCGGAAAGGTGGCCAGGATCATCGATGGACTCACAAAAATATCCGGCGTTACCGGCAACAGCTCTTCCATGCAGGCGGAGAATTTCCGGAAGATGTTGCTTACCCTGTCCGACGACGTTCGGGTCATCCTTATAAAACTTGCAGACCGGCTGCACAATATGCGTACGCTGGAATCTCTGGACAGAAAAAAGCAACTCAAGATCGCCTCAGAAACGCTTTACCTTTATGCTCCACTGGCACACCGCCTGGGACTGAATGCGATCAAAACCGAGCTTGAGGACCTCGGCCTCAAATACACCGAACCCGAAGTCTACAACTCCATCGAACAAAAGCTCATCGAGACACAAAAGGAACGGAACCGTTTCATCAATCGCTTCATTACCAAACTCAAGAAGCCACTCGACGAGCAACAACTGAAGTACAGCATCAAGGGAAGACCCAAATCCGTATTCTCTATCTGGAGTAAGATGAAGAAGAAGGGGATCCCGTTCGAAGAAGTATATGATATTTTCGCCATCCGAATCATCCTGGATTCGCAGGAAGATCAGGAAAAGGCCGACTGCTGGCGTGCTTATTCAGTGGTTACGGACTACTATCACCCTAACCCGGACAGGCTGCGTGACTGGATATCCACACCAAAGGCCAACGGGTATGAGTCACTCCATACAACCGTGATGGGTCCCGAAGGAAAATGGGTTGAGGTACAGATACGGACCGTACGAATGGATGAGATTGCGGAGAAAGGTTATGCCGCCCATTGGAAATACAAGGATAGCGTTTCGGAACATGCCCTGGAAGAATGGATCAGAAAAATCAGGGAGATGCTCGAAAATCCGGAACCCAATGCACTGGACTTCATCGACGACTTCAAACTTAACCTGTTTGCCGACGAAATATTCGTTTTCACACCGCGCGGAGAACTCAAAACGTTGCCATCCGGAGCCACCGCCCTGGACTTTGCCTTTGATATCCACACCGATGTGGGCTCTGCCTGCCTGGGCGCCAAGGTTAACCATAAACTTGTCCCGTTAAGCCATACACTGCGCAGTGGGGATCAGGTAGAGATCATCACCTCATCCAAACAAAAGCCCAAGGATGAATGGCTCAATTATGTGGTCACCGCCAAAGCCAAGTCCAAGATCAAAAACGTTCTCAAGGAAGAAAAGAGAAAGGTCGCAGAGGAAGGAAAGACACAGCTAAGAAAGAAGCTGGAAAGTATGGGACTGGAACCCAGCACCGGAAACATCAGCGAACTGCAACACCACTTCCGGGTCACCAGCAGTCTGGAGCTGTATTACCGCATCGCCATGAATGCGATCAACCTGAAAGACCTGAAGAAGTTCAAGGTGATGAATGGTCAGCTGCATTCACCAAGCAAATCTGGAAAAGGAACAAAAACGCTTGAAGAGATCGTAGCAGAAGCACGCGGCAAATCAGGGATGCTGGTGATTGGCGATCAGATGGACAAGATCGAATACAAATTGTCTCCATGCTGTAACCCGATCCCGGGTGACGACGTGTTTGGTTTTGTGACCATCAACGAAGGAATAAAAATACACCGGACCAATTGCCCCAACGCCATCGAGCTCATGTCGAACTATGCGTACCGCATTGTAAAGGCACGATGGATGGGTCAGGAATCCATTGCCTTCCTGGCAGGCATACGGATCACCGGAATTGACGAGGTGGGATTGGTGAACAACCTCACCCGGGTCATCTCCGATCAACATAACGTAAACATGCGTTCCATCAGTTTTGATACCATGGATGGCACTTTTGAGGGCACGGTGATGGTGTATGTGCACGATACGGACCATCTTACAAGTCTTATCAACCAGCTAAAGAAAGTACATGGCGTGCATTCCGTGGATCGGATCAGCTGAAGATGACAACACCATTACATTACCATTGAACACCCATTTTTTCGTACCTTCATGGCATTGATACAGCAATTTCCGAACGCGATGGGTTCAGAGGAAAAACAGATTCAGGAAACCGTTAAAAGTATATTTTCTGCTTTCCTGGAAAAGCATAGCCACAGAAAAACACCGGAGCGGTTTGCCATCCTGCACGAAATTTACACCCGGGAAGGCCACTTCGACATCGAATCGCTGTATGTTAAAATGAAGAATAAGAATTACCGGGTAAGCCGGGCCACACTCTACAATACCATCGAGTTACTGCTGGCCTGCAACCTGGTCAGGAAACACTTGTTTAAAAAGAACATTGCACAGTTTGAAAGCGCTTACAAATCAAAGCAACACGACCATCTGGTGTGTACCGAGTGCCATCAGGTCATCGAATTCTGTGACCCACGCATTCAAAACATCATGAACACCGTTGAAAAGATCACCGGCTTTCAGGTATTGCATCATGCACTGAACATGTACGGACTTTGTAAATCATGCGCCCAAACCAAGAATAATTAAACACCCCTTCACTTCCCATGACATTAAATTACAATATGACAGATGAAGGCGCTTTCGGCCTCATCACCATTCACGGAAAATTACTGGAACCACACGATGGAAAGGATCTCCTGGATGAACTGGCTGCCCAGATTGAAGAAGGCAAGACCCGTTTCATTGTGGACATGTCCGATGTTCCTCAGATGAACAGCTCGGGACTGAACCTCATGATACGCATGCTTACTAAAACACGGAACAACGGTGGTGAACTGATCGTTGTACACCTGTCTGACAAAGTGAAGGAACTTTACCTGACCACCAAGCTGAACGCCATATTCACGATCTGTGACACCCTTGAGGAGGCCAAAGACCTGTTCCAAAAACAAACTGAAAATATTTGAATGAAGATGAAAGCAGATGTATTACTCGGACTGCAGTGGGGAGATGAAGGCAAAGGAAAGATCGTAGATGTTCTGACCCCACATTACAACGTAGTAGCACGTTTCCAGGGCGGTCCCAACGCAGGCCACACCCTCGAATTCGATGCCTTCAAGCATGTACTACACACGATTCCTTCCGGCATATTTCATCCCGACGCAGTGAATATCGTTGGCAATGGTGTGGTCATTGATCCCGTCATTCTGTTAAAGGAAATCGAAAAGATCAGCGAACACGGTCACCCGGTATATGAACGTCTTTGCATCTCCCGTAAAGCACATCTCATCCTGCCCACACATAAGTTGCTGGATGCCGCTTCCGAAAAAGCCAAAGGGAAGGATAAGATCGGCTCCACATTGAAAGGCATCGGCCCAACCTATATGGACAAGACGGGTCGTAATGGTATCCGCGTGGGTGATCTGGCCAGTCCTTCTTTCAGGAAACGGTATGATGACCTGGTGGAAAAACACAGACAACTGCTGGCCTTCTTCGGCATAGATGACGACCTGGACAAGTTGGAAAAAGAGTGGTTCGAGGCCATTAAAATCTTTGATAAACTTAAACTTGTAGACAGTGAGCATGTCGTGAATGATCACCTGGACCGCGGCAAGAAAGTGCTGGCAGAAGGCGCCCAGGGCTCACTGCTTGACATTGAATTCGGCTCGTACCCGTTCGTAACCTCAAGCAATACGCTGGCTGCAGGTGCATGCACCGGTCTGGGTATCCCCCCATCACGTATCGGTGATGTTTACGGAATATTCAAGGCCTACTGTACCCGTGTGGGCAGTGGCCCCTTCCCCACCGAGCTGCTTGATGAAACCGGCGAGGAACTTCGGCAGACCGGTCACGAATTCGGTGCCACCACCGGCAGACCCAGACGTTGCGGCTGGCTGGATCTGGTGGCCCTGAAGTATACCATTATGCTGAATGGTGTCACCCATCTCATCATGACCAAAGCAGATGTACTGAGCAACTTCGACACGATCAAGGTATGCACGCAATACAAAGTCAACGGTGAACTGACCGACCGCTTCCCATACGACATCTGCAATGCGGAAATAGAACCTGTTTACCAGGATCTGCCCGGTTGGAAAACAGACCTCACCAAACTGACAGACCCCGGACAGTTACCCGGTGCCCTTCAGGGTTATGTGGAGTATCTGGAAGAGGCGCTTCAACTCCCGATCTCTATTGTATCGGTAGGCCCGGATAGAAGTCAGACGTTGATAAGACAGAGAATTCCGGCATAAAACATAAGGACATGAATCCAGGCGTATTTTCGCTCAGTCTTACCGTCAAGGACCTTCAGGCATCCAGGACTTTTTACGAAAACCTCGGATTCACAGTCTTTGCCGGTGATATGGAGAAGAACTACCTCATCATGAAGCATGGCCATGCCATCATCGGATTGTTCCAGGGTATGTTCGAAAAAAACATCCTGACCTTCAATCCGGGATGGGATGAAAATGCCAATAAGGTGGAGCCTTTCGATGATGTCCGGGACATCCAGAAGCAATTAAAAGCCAAAGGGATCAAACTGGAATCGGAGGTTGATGAGAGCACCACAGGTCCTGCGAGTTTTATTGTGCTGGATCCGGATGGGAACCCGGTGTTGGTGGACCAGCATGTTTAAGTGAACTTCGTTGAAGAAAGTTCTGTTCATAGTAACAACCGTCATCTTAGTCATCTGCTTCTCGCTGTTTTTAGCGATCTACTCCTTTCAGGAGAAACTTATCTTTTTTCCTCAGAAGTTAACGGAAGATCACCAGTTTCAATTTGAACAGCCGTTCGAAGAGTTAAGCATAAAAACAACCGATGGCACCGTACTAAACGGACTTCTGTTCAAGGCGAACACACCCAAAGGACTTATCATATACCTGCACGGAAACGCAGGTGCATTGGACACCTGGGGTAACGTTGCACAAACCTATACCGATCTTGGCTATGACCTTTTTATATTTGACTACCGGGGATATGGTAAGAGTCAGGGTCATATCACCAGCCAGGATCAGTTGTTTGAAGACAACCGAACGGTTTACAATGAACTGAAAAAGCGGTATCACGAAAAGGACATCATCGTGCTCGGATACTCCATTGGAACAGGAATGGCTGCCAAATTAGCTTCTGATAACAACCCACGGTTGTTAATCCTCCAGGCACCTTACTACAGCTTGACCGACCTGATGAATCACATGTTCCCGGTCATTCCAGCATTCATCCTGAAATATAAGCTTGAGACCAACAAATACCTCAAAGGTTGTGAGATGCCCGTCGTTGTTTTTCATGGGAACCAGGATGAGGTCATATACTACGGGGCTTCGTTAAAACTTCAGGAAGAGTTTAAGGCGCAGGATACACTTATCACTTTATATGGAATGGGGCACAACGGAATGACAGATAATAAATCATATCAGCATACCTTAAAAACCTTGCTGGATTAACCTGATACATCAAAGCACCGATAAATAATTCTTAAGTTTATCATTGGCACCTTGAATTTTTATGCACATATTAATTCCTTATATTTGATTCTCACCTGCCAACGCATGTCTACAAGCGAAATAAACCAATTGAAGCTTAATCTGATCGCTTGGATTAACCAACTTTCCGATGTCCGTATGCTTGCTTTTCTGGAAGGATTGAAAACTTCAAGATCAAAGGACGATTGGTGGGATCAGTTATCCACTGAACAACAGAACATAGTTCTGAGAGGAATAAAAGATGCAGATGAGAAAAATACCATTTCATCAGAGCAATTTTGGAAGCATTTGAAGGATGACTGAAAACACCAGAAGTACAGTTATCTGGACCAAAGCTTCCATGAACCATGCAATAAACATCAGAAGATATCTTAAAGAAAACTTCTCCGACACAGAAGTGAACAGCTTCTTCGAACTTCTTAACGCTTTTGAAGAAGCCATTTCCTACTTCCCTAAATTATACCCTACCTCCAGACAAAAGACAAGAATTCGGCGCGCAGTTATAAGTCGTGAGCTATCCGCCTTTTACCGGATTCGAAAGAATCAAATTGAAGTATTGGCTCTCATCGACAATCGCTGTGATCTTGCAAAGTGGTTGTGACACAATTATAAACCACGCGTCAGAATTCGAACACAACAAAAATTTGGTATAATTTTAGCACACGGTTCATCGAAATCGGGCTATGAATAAAACAAACCCTCATCGCAGTCTTTTCTTAAAAGGCATTGTCCTGATCATCATGGTATGCGTCTCACTGGTTGGTTTTGCACAAAAGCCAAAGGAGGTGCGCATCAAGCAGGCCGATGATCTACTCTTCGACCGCCAGCAAATAGGAAATGTACAACGGCTTGTGGGCAACGTAATCCTGGAACATGAAGGCGCCCTGCTCTCCTGTGATAGCGCCTGGCTGTATAGCGGCGCCAACCGGTTTCAGGCTTTCGGCCATGTGGTCATCAACCATAATGATACCCTTACGATCTCAGGAGATTCTCTGCTCTATGAAGGAAATACGCGCACAGCAAATCTTTATCACAACATCCGCCTGCAAACCCCCTCCTCCAGTCTTACCACCAACCGCATGATCTATCATACAGACAGCAAGCAGGCACTATATACCGGCGGTGGTGAGATCATTGATAAAGACAACCGCCTAAGGAGCCGCAGTGGTACCTATGACGCTAATTCCTCTACGTATTTCTTCAAAGACAGCGTAAAACTTTTCAGCAAACAATACGAGATCTCAACCGACACTTTGAAATACAACACCATCACCCACCGGTCCACCTTTCTGGGACCTACCTACATCGAAGGTGAAGGCAACACGGTGTACTGTGAGAACGGCTGGTACAATACACGCACCGATCAGCTTGAATACAACACCAATGTTTCCATCGCATCAGGAAATCAGCGCCTGAAAGGTGACAGCATCGTTTTCGACAAGAATACGGGGATAGGGAAAATATTCCGTCAGGTGGAGATCCTGGATACCGCACAGCATACACTGGTCAGAGGCGACTATGCAGAATACATGCAAAAGATGGACAGCAGTTTTGTGACCGGCCATGTTCTCCTGATCATGGTGATGGACAGCGATTCGTTATACCTGCATGCGGATACACTCCGAACCCGGGAAGACTCCGTCTCTCACAACAAAACCTTGTATGCCTATAACAAGGTCAGGTTCTACAAAAGCGACATGCAGGGCCAATGCGACTCCCTCATATACCGGGAAGCGGATTCAACCATTACGATGTATGGGAAGCCGGTCCTGTGGTCTGAAGAAAACCAGATGACCTCCGGCATTATCCGGCTTCGGCTTTGGGATGGAAAAGTTCAAAAGCTGTTAATGAATGAAGAAGCCATGATCATATCCCAGGAAGACAGCAGCCGGTTCAACCAGATCAAAGGCCGTGACATGACCGGCTTTTTTAATAAGAATCGCTTACACAAGATCAACGTGGTAGGCAATGGCCAAACCATTTACTTCGCCAAAAACGACAAGGAGGAGATGATCGGCGTGAACAAAGCCGAATGCAGCGACATGATGATCTTCATGAAGGAGAACAAGGTGAAGTCCATTACGTTTATCACACAACCTGATGCGACCCTGTTTCCCATCAACGATATCCCCCCGTCCGAACTTCGTCTGAAGAAATTCCGCTGGATGGAAAATGTCCGTCCTGCCAATCAAAATGATATCTTTCAATGGCCGGCGACCCTTTAAACAAAGCGCTGTCGGAATTCCGGGACCAATGCATTTTCAGGATAAATGAAAACCCCGGGAGACTGGAAAACTGTCTGGCACGGATTTCCGAAGACCAGCTTTGGCAGCGTCTCAACAACGTTACAAACTCCATAGGCAACCTGGTTCTACACCTTTGCGGCAATGCCCGTCAATACATCATCTCAGCCCTGGGAAACCAACCGGACATGCGTGAACGGGATAGCGAATTCAATACTGAAGCCGGTCCGCAAAAGAAGGTGCTGGTTGCCACATTCAACAAAACACTGGAAGAGGTGGTCGATGTCATCCAAAGTGCCTCAGAAAAAGACCTGTTAAAAACATACTCCGTGCAAGGCTTCACCATGAGTGGCATGGCCATGGTCATTCATGTCACCGAACATTTGTCATACCACATGGGGCAGATTGCGCTGCTTACGAAACTACTCACGGGAGAGGATCTGGGCTTTTATGCCAACATTGATCTCAACCAAAAGAACAAGCATGACTGACCCCCTCACCATCTTTCCGGTGTACAGATGTTATTCCAATCACAAACATTGGTTCCGGATCAGGTCGGAAACACAGTTTGATGAGATCACCATTACGGGAGACAAGCATACCCTATCCACCTTTACTGCAAGGACCTACCCGGACAGGGTTTTGATACAAGACCTGATTCATAATACCCACCACAATTGCCTGGAGGTTTCAGAAGCATCTTTCAATGAGCTGATGTCAAAGATCAAAAACTAAACATGTCCGATAATTGAAAGCAGGCATCCTGCCAGGATATGTATATTTGCCCGCAAACCATTCGTCCCATGAAAAAGATTCTGCTTCTCCTTTGCCTGACATTATCCACAATTTTACACGGTCAGGACCTCAAAGCCCTTGATAAATATATCGAACAGGTCCGCAAGGACTGGAACGTCCCGGGACTTTCCGTGGCCATCGTCAAAGATGGTAAAGTGGTGCTCGCCAAAGGATATGGCGTAAGAGAAGCAGGCAAACCCGAACCGGCAGACGAGCATACCTTATATGCCATTGCTTCGAATTCCAAGGCATTCACATCTGCTTGTATCGCGAAACTTGTTGATGAAGGCAAACTAAAATGGGACGATAAAGTAACAGACCACCTGCCCTGGTTCAAATTACACGATCCCTGGATCACAGCACACATCACCATACGTGACCTGCTCTGTCACAGGGTAGGCTTCAGAACATTTTCCGGAGACTTGCTCTGGAACTCAACCACCTATTCCAGAAAAGAGATCGTACAACGCGCCAGGTACCTGAAACCCACCTATGATTTCCGTGCCGGTTATGGCTACTCCAACATTATGTTCATCACCGCCGGAGAAGTGATCGAAGCGGTTACCGGTAAAAGCTGGGAAGCCTATGTCAGAGAAAATTTCTTCGGGCCGCTGAACATGAACGAGAGCGTCATGTCCACCAATGACCTGAAAGACAGGAAAGATGTAGCTGCCCCGCATGTAAACGAGAAAGGCGTACAAAAACCCATTGCATGGGAGAACTGGGACAATATGGGACCTGCGGGAGGGATCATCGCCAGCGTCAATGATCTTTCATCCTGGCTGAAAATGCAACTGAACCACGGCACCCTTAACGACCATAAGTTTTTCAGCGAAGAAACGCAGCAAACCATGTGGGAAGCACATAATGCTTTGCCTGTTTCAGGACGAAGCAAGGCGATGTATCCCAGCATTCATTTCCGCGCTGCTGCCCTGGGTTGGTTCACATTCGACTACAAAGGCGCCAAGGTGGTAAACCATGGCGGAGGATACATCGGCATGCTCTCACAAGTGGTCATGGTACCGGAAAAAAATCTTGGTTTTGTGATCCTTACCAATGCCATGGAAGGAGCACTCCAACCCATCATCTACAAAATTCTTGATAGCTATCTGGGCGGCGAGCAAACCGACTGGAATGCAAAAGCCCTGGAGCGTAAGAAGGAATACGAGGAAAGACTGGCTGACCAGGAAGAAGCCGAGCCCATCGAAACGCTACACAGTCTTCCCTTGCAGGCATATACCGGTACATACACAGGCGACCTTTACGGTGACGCCACCGTTACGTTAAAGGACGGGAAATTACACCTTCAAATGGAACCAACACCGGCCTTCCATGCACCGCTTACCCACAAACACTACGACACTTTCAATGTGTATTTTGCTGACTTCCCCTATTTACCCGAAGGTACGGTAACCTTCATCCTGAATGCCGATGGGCTGGTTGAAGAAATGAAGATATTCGTTCCCAACAACGACTTCTGGTTTGAAGAACTTGAGTTCAAAAAGAAACCGGCGGAAAAGTCCAAATAGATTGCTGCAAGGGGAAAATATGAATCAGGCCAACGTTTGAAAGGCCTGTCCAAACCAGTCACACAGATCCCCGGACAACAGTGATTCCTGGCTTTGACGCTGCAGAGCCAGGTCACCAGCCAGGCCATGTATGTAAACGCCCAGGAGGCAAGCCTCAAATTCAGAATAGCCCTGGGCAAGCAAACCCAGCAATACCCCGGTCAGGACATCACCGCTGCCCGCGGTGGCCATTCCCGGATTACCTGTAGAGTTAAAGAAGCAACGACCATCCGGACCAGCAGTGGCTGTTATACCTCCTTTGAGAATGACGAAAATCTGGTATTTGGCGGCAAATGATTTCAGACGTTGATAACGATCATGGTCACCGGATGAAACACCTGCCAATCGCTCAAATTCTCCCGGATGGGGCGTGAGGATCGTACCCGGCGGCAGGAACGACAGCCAGGTAGGATGCTCGGCCAGAATATTCAGTGCATCCGCATCCAGCACCAGCGGCACTTTGCATTCCTGGATCAGTACTTTCAGCACATTAGCCGTTTGGGTTTCCGTACCTATACCCGGTCCCATTGCGATGGCGCGATAGTGTGCCAGTGGCGGACATTGGGTCAGGAAATGCTCGTCTTCATCCGTTATTACCATGGCTTCCGGAACAACGGATTGCAAAATATCATATCCACACCGGGGAATGGCAGAAGTAAGCAATCCCGTTCCACTCCTCAACGCGGCCCTGGATGCAAGGACGGCCGCCCCGATCTTACCGTAGCTTCCGGCCAGTAAAAGGCTATGTCCATAGGTACCTTTATGTCCGAATCGCGCTCTCTGCCTGTAAAAGCCCCTCACTTCTCCTGCTTCAATGAAATGATCCTTCACAGCCACATCAGCCAGAAACGTGCGATCCAGGCCAATGTCCAGCACATGCCAGTCACCTGTGAAGTGCACACTGGATGAAAACATAAAAGCCAGTTTAGGCTGTTGAAAAGTAAGGGTATGACTTGCCCTGATGATATGCGCATCCTTCCGTTCGTCATTGTCATCACAGTACAAACCCGAAGGCAGGTCAATGGAAATAACCATCGCATCGAGGCTATTTATTTTATTGATCACCTCACCGGATACTCCGGAAATATCCCTATTGATGCCGGATCCAAATAACGCATCAACAATAACAGTACCGGGCTCAAGTGCAGGAAAATCATCGATACTCCGAATCTCTGCCAGGCCTATCTGTTTCATCGCCTCCACCCTGCCTTTGTTGACCACAAATTCCTCTGAACCGTTTTCAGAATGGCACAACACGAAAATGTCGATGTCCATATGCTCATCAGCCAGGATACGTCCCAGGGCCAGTCCATCGCCACCGTTGTTACCCATACCGCAAAAGATGGCGAATCTGGTTTTTTTAGGAAAATGACCTGTCACCCACTCAGCACACACATTGGCAGCGCGCTCCATCAGGTCGATGGAGGCGATGGGTTCATGTGAGATCGTATAGGCGTCAGCCTCTCTGATCTGCTGTGGACTTAATATTTTCATGAATTTGTAATACCTGCGGGATCACCAATTGGTGATCATTGTTACGAATAACATACTGGCTGCGTTGTTCCCGTTCCTCATCGGTCAGCTGATTTGCCAATCGGGAGCGAACCTCTTTTTCCATTGTTCCATCACGCTTCATCACGCGCTGAATCCTCAGAGACTCTGGTGCAGAAACGGTAATCATCACATCCATTTCCTTATGCGCACCGCTTTCAAAATGGATGGCAGCTTCCCGTATAACGTAAGATACATCATGGCGGGCTTCCAACCATTGCTTAAAATCAACGGCGACAGCAGGGTGCACCAGCATATTTAATTTCTGCAGCAATGCTGGATCTTTGAACACTTTCCCAGCCACCCATTTCCGGTTCATCAAACCATCGGGACCATAGGATTGTTCACCCAGAAGGGCTATGATCGATTGCTTCAGATCAGGATCGGTATCTGTCAATTTTCTGGCGGCATCATCAGAAAAATACACGGGCACACCCAGGGTCAGGAATATTTTTGACACCAGGCTTTTGCCGCTCCCTATCCCTCCGGTAAGACCTACTTTCAGCATTACTTACGAATCAGGAATTCAACCCTTGCCGGTTGAATGCGCACCGATCGGATAAAATCAGGGCTCTTCTCAAGGGTTACTTTCAGGGTTTTGTTTTCAGTCAACGCCTGTGTACCGAGGTCCACAATCGCCTCAAAATCTTCAGAACGAATCTCATCCATGTGACTGAGTCCTACAAGGTAGGTTACCCTAATTGAATCAGGGAATAACCTCAGGTTCACCGAATCCGCTTTTTGCTGCGACCTCACAGCCACCATACGACTGTCTTCTGTGAATGACTCAACGGGAATCTCTACCTTGACCTGACGCTGAGACACTTCATATGTTCCATTTACACTATCCACGTGAACGGATAGGACATGGCTATACGTTTCATGGACGTCATCAAGCATCAGTTTCTCCGTGAGCATTTCCGTAATACCTGCAATCACCACATTGGGTCCTGAAATGACTATGCTATCCGGTTGGATAATCAATTCATCTTTCAATTGAAACTGCTTTCTAAAGCGGATGTTTCCGTTGAACCGGATCGGAACTTTTTTTGAAATCCTGACATCATATCTTAGCCTGAGGGAATCGGGCTTCACATCTGAGACCCTTACCTGATCTCCCAGCAAATAGGAGAAATATGTAAGGTTTGCATTTGTAAGTATGTACATGTGGCCACGCTCATCTCTTCCGGCACGCATCCTCCCCAGATCAATATTCATCTTCAACAGGGAACCGCGCATCACCATGCCCAGCAGGTCAAAACCATTACCGTATACCTCCATCTCTGCACGATCCGGAAGTTTGTTCACCAACACCTTGTCTTCAGGCAACCCTTCATAGGTCAAACCCACCGTTAGCCGGGTAGTGAAATTATTGGAAAGTGTGATAAGGAGCCAGAAAAGCGCCGACAAAAGCAGGCAGGAAACAAACACATACATCTGCCGGTTCAGACGTCCTTTCTTCGCCGGTGGTTTATTTGACTTTCCCTTATTATCCCTGGCATTCATCTGACAACGGGCTTATCCGCCCTGCTTCATGCGTTCCGCGTCTTTTGCAAAATCAGCAGAGATGGCGCTACGTTCGATTTTCAGCCTGTTACCGCCTTCAACCTCAATCACCACTACCGTTTCTTTGATATCATTGATTTTTCCATGGATACCTCCGATGGTGATCACCTTGTCACCCACCTTCAGCGATTCACGGAACTTCTTTTGTTCTTTTGCCTTCTTCATCTGAGGCCGGATCATGAAAAAATAAAATACGACAAAGATCAATCCGAACATCAGAAGCATTTGAGAACCGCCACCCTCAGGCTTAGGAGCTTCCTGGAGAAAAAATACAAGCATTGAGTTATTCATAGTAACAAGTCTTATTTAAGAAGGTGCCCATTCATTAGATCACCCAAAAGGTTTTTACTGTTGTTCAGGCGCATTCACCTCGCCATAGATTTTGATAGTAGACCGGTTCGGCTGGGTATTGGCCATGACGGTCACGGTTTTTTCCTGGTGACCACTTTTGCCTTCACTGTTGAACACCACTTCAATTACACCGGTTTCTCCTGGCTTAATCGGAGCTGAAGGCCAGGTGGGAACCGTACAACCACAACTGCCTGTTGCATTTGAAATAATAAGGTCCGACTTACCAGTGTTTTTGAATGTAAATGATTTTTCTACTTTTTCTCCCTGGGAGATCGTTCCGAAATCATATTCCGGTTCATCCAGGGTCAGTGTTGGCAAAGAGGTCGGATCGCTTTCTTCTCCGGAGAGAGGGTTATTGACCAGGTCTGTAGACAGGTCCTGACTTTGATCACCACTTTCACCTGAATTGCAAGCGTAAACCATTCCGATAGCAAGGAATGCCAAAACGATTCTTTTCATAGTAATAGTAAATGAGGGTTAGTTAATTTCAAAGATACATTTCATTATTCTACCAATCCACGTCCGGTCTTCACGATCAGTTTCTGCATGCGTAACTCCCCGAGGATCTTATCCAGCACGCCGTTGACAAAGACCTTGCTCTTGGGCGTACTGTAGTACTTTGAGATGTCGATATATTCATTGAGGGATACCTTGACGGGTATGGTAGGAAACTTAGTGAATTCACATAAGGCCATTTTCATCAGCAACATATCCATCATGGCGATGCGATCTGCATCCCAGTTGCTGGTTTTATCACCGATCAGTTTTGAGAAATAGGCATTCCCTTCGATCGTTTCCCTGAAAAGGGACAGTACAAACTCCTTCTCCTCTTTGTCCAGCTCAAACCATCCTTCGTGGGGCAATTTATCTTCCGACGATTCCAGATCCTGGATTACTTTGATCACCTGAGCACAGGCAAAATCAAAATCATCCACCCAGAAAATACTGTCATCCTCAAACTGCTGCATAACACTTTCGGAAGGAGCGATCACCCCATTAATTAAGAAAACCGCCATGCGTTGGTCATCGGCATAGGTTACCTCACTGGCAGTCATATACTCTTTGAATCGGGAACTTTCCTTGAGGGTACTATACAGGCGTTTCACCACATTTTCATCTGCATTCCATCGTATGCGCCTTGTTGCCGGAAGTTCGGTGACTTCTTTCGCATTGCGGATCTGATTGATCACACGGTTTTGAACAAAACGCAAATTGGGATTTAGATCTTCGGCTGTAGGCAGGTATTTCAGGTGGGCATCGGTGAGTTGCTTTTCAGCATAATCGGCGATATCCAACATGAGGCGAAGTAGATTCAGATACAGATCCCAGGTCTTCTCTATGTTGGTCATCAGTTCCTTTTCACCAGCACGGGAATCCCGGCCGTCCGATTGCAAAAATGCATACAGGGATTGCATGACTTTCACCCTGAGATGTCTACGGTTTAACATACCTGCAAAGAACAAATCATTTTCGAATACTCAGATAATAGCTAATTTTGGCAATGCTGATCAGATATTTATCTTCTCAGGAAGCAACAAAAGTAAGGTATTTTTTAACACAAGCGGAGGGAGATTTCACAGGCGCTTCGGCAATCCGGTAACATGCGGTCATTACGCTATCTCAATAAGTATCTGGTAAAGTACAAAGTGCGCTTGCTGTTTGGCGCCTTCTTCGTTGCCATATCCAACGCCTTTGCCATTTTTCCGGCACAGATCATCCGTCATGCATTTGACCTGGTGGCCGAAACGATCCATACCTATCGCTTGTTTTCCGGTTTTGACCTGGCACAGGACCTTTATGGACATCTGGCTGCAGTCCTTCTTTTGTTTGGCGGGCTCATTGTAGGCATGGCCTTATCAAAGGGACTATTTATGTTTTTTATGAGACAAACGCTCATTGTTATGTCCAGGCTTATTGAGTTTGATCTGAAGAATGAGATTTTTGCTCACTACCAGAAACTCGACCTCGCTTTTTACAAACTCAACAATACGGGCGACCTCATGAACAGGATCAGTGAGGACGTTTCCCGGGTGCGCATGTACATTGGTCCGGCCATCATGTATACCATTAATCTCCTCTGTGTATTTGTTTTTGTGGTCAGCACCATGCTGTCTGTGAATGCAAGGCTCACGTTTTACGTGTTGCTTCCCCTCCCCATCCTTTCAGTGGTCATATACATGGTAAGCAGTCTTATCAATAAACGCAGCGAAGTGGTCCAACGCAAACTCTCCGGCATCTCCACATTTGTGCAGGAAGCGTTCTCCGGTATCAGGGTGCTTAAAGCCTATGTTCGGGAAGATGCATGGGAAAATAAATTCCGGACACACACCCAGGGATATATGGATGCCTCCCTGAGGCTGGTAACCATCAATGCGGCTTTTTTACCTGCCATGACATTACTGATCGGGATAAGCACATTACTTACCATATATATAGGTGGCCGGGAAGCGATCGCAGGAAATATTTCCCTTGGCAATATCGCCGAGTTCGTAATCTATGTGAATTTGCTCACATGGCCGTTCACCGCCGTTGGTTGGGTCACATCAATTATCCAGAGGGCAGCAGCCTCGCAGGAAAGGATCAATGAATTTCTAAAAAGCGAACCACAGGTGATAAATACCGGGACATTGGTTCCTGAAAAATTCGACATTGAGTTCAGAAATGTCAGCTTTACCTACCCTGACTCAGGAATCAAGGCGATAGACAACCTGAGCTTCAAAGTCAGAGAGGGTGGGTCACTGGCTATCACAGGAAAGACCGGATCGGGAAAATCCACCCTTGCCCAACTGATCTGTAGAATGTATGACACCAATGAAGGTGAGATACGAATCGGAGATATTCCTATCCGGGAGCTTGAGACAGGTTCATTACGCAAATCCATGGGCATGGTCCCTCAGGATGTTTTTCTGTTTTCAGATACCATTGCCAACAACGTCCGGTTTGGTTTAGATGAACCATATGAAGGAGATGTGGATCAGGCCATAGCTTCAGCCACCCGTACAGCCGGTGTGTATGACAACATCATGGAGTTCCCAAAAAAATTCGAAACCATCATCGGGGAACGGGGTATCACCCTTTCGGGTGGACAGAAACAACGGCTTTCGATTGCCAGGGCCATCATTCGAAATCCTAATATCCTGGTCTTTGATGATTGCTTATCTGCTGTGGATACTCAAACAGAGGAACATATTTTGCAAAACCTCCGCGAGGTTATCAAGAAACGAACCACTCTGATCATAAGCCACCGGGTCTCCTCTCTAAAAAATGCCGACCGTATCATTGTGATGGATCAAGGCCATATCATAGAACAGGGAAGCCATGATGAATTAATTGCACAAAAAGGGGCCTATGAACAATTGTATCAAAAGCAATTGAAAGAAGAGCGAAGCGTAGAAAAATAATGTGGACATAGAATCCGTTGCATAGGAGTTGGGCATTGGTCAATAGTTAATTGACATTAGACAACGGACATTTGATAATCGACCATAGAAATAAGGCCTTGAAAAAACTCCCGAACCCAGGTATTTTGTTGTCGGCGCCTCCAAAAAACATGTTAAAATTTAATCGCTTTGTCTATTTTGACAGGCAACGGCAGGCTTTCCAATTATTTCCAGTCGACCTTTCCGGCACATTCCGGTGTTCGTCCATTTTTGCCCCACCAATGAATATTTTTTCCAGATAAACATGGTTTTATAGAAAATAATATTTAAGTTTGCTCATCAAGTTTAACGAACACTACAGAATTGTTAACCAATTGTGAGAAAGATGGAAGATTTTGAAAACGACATGAAGCAGAATCAGGATGAGATTTTTTCTAAGGTAGTACGTGCAGGCAAGCGCACGTATTTTTTCGACGTCAAATCAACCAGGTCAAATGACTACTACCTGACGATCACAGAAAGTAAGAGACGGTTTAGCAATGAAGAAAACAAGTTCTTTTACGAAAAGCACAAATTGTTCCTTTACAAGGAAGATTTCGATAAGTTCAGTGATGGTCTCTCAGAAACGATCGGTAAGATTGTGGAATTACAATCCAGTCAGCCGGTAACACAGGAATCAAAGCCAAGGGAAGAAAAGCACGTTGAAAAAAGCAGCAACACGCCATTTTCCGATGTAAGCTTCGAAGATCTTGGTTCTGAAAAGGAAGAAGGCATATTGGCTGAAGAAACCGTAGATCGTAACTGATCTATCATCCGTAGATACTTCATCAAGAAAACCCATCCCGACATGTACGGGATGGGTTTTTATTTGCTTGCCGGTTAAAACCTGTGGAAATCAAAGGCAGCAGAGGCCGACTTATTAACAATTGTGCATAAAAATCCACCGGCAACATCACAGAATGTCTTAATTTTAACCTTCGGAGGAAAGTCTGCTTATCTCCGAAAATGAACTGGTTAAAACCACCAATCAACAATGAATATCACTTATTACGGTCATTCCTGTTTTTTGGTAGAGATCAGGGACATCAAGCTTTTGTTTGATCCCTTTATTACTCCGAATCCATTGGCCAAACATATCAACATTGATCAAATTGAGGCACATTACATCCTGGTGTCTCATGGACATGAAGATCATGTGGCCGATGCGTTATCCATTGCCAAGCGAACCGGTGCCACTGTGGTTTCGAATTTTGAGATCGCCACCTGGTTTTCCAGCCAAGGCATCACGGCATATCATCCGATGAACTTCGGTGGAAGAAAGACGTTTGATTTCGGCACAGTGCAGTATGTTGCTGCGATACACTCTTCCGTATTGCCGGATGGCACGTATGGAGGTAACCCCGGTGGCTTTGTCGTGGAAACCGGTGGAGACGACTTTTACTATTCAGGTGATACCGCACTGACCATGGACATGAAATTATACGGTGAAGGCAGGACACTCAAAACAACATTTCTTCCTATCGGTGATAATTTTACCATGGGCATCGATGACGCTTTAAGATGTGCTGAGTTCGTTGGCTGTTCCTCGATCGTAGGACTTCATTACGACACCTTCCCCTATATCGTGATCGATAAAGAAGTGGCGCAAAAGAAGGCAAAGGCCAAACAAATTGACCTGCATCTCCCTGGCATCGGAGACACCATCAAACTGTAAGAAAGGATTATATGGGAAAGATCATAGCAATAGCCAATCAAAAAGGAGGCGTAGGAAAAACAACCACCGCCATTAACCTGGCCGCGGGGCTGGCTGTGCTGGAACGCAAAACATTGGTCGTGGATGCGGATCCGCAAGCCAATGCGACATCAGGAATGGGACTTGACCCAAGAGAACAAAAAGCAAGTATTTACGAGTGCATCATCAACAATGCCAACCCTCAGGATGTCATCGTAAAGACAGAGACCCCTTACCTCGACCTGATCCCGGCGCACATCGACCTGGTCGGAGCAGAGATTGAAATGATCAACATGCCCCGGCGGGAGTATATGATGAAGGAGGTACTCACCCCCCTAAAGGATCAATACGATTTTATCATCATCGATTGCTCACCATCACTCGGACTGGTTACCATCAACGCACTTACCTGCGCAGACTCCGTGATCATCCCCATCCAATGTGAGTATTTTGCACTGGAAGGACTTGGCAAATTATTGCACACGGTGAAGATCGTTCAACAACGCCTGAACCCCGAACTCGCCATTGAGGGACTGCTTCTCACCATGTACGACGTTCGCCTGCGCCTGTCTAACCAGGTCGTAGAAGAGGTAAAAACCCATTTCCAGCAAATGGTATTTGACACCATCATTCAACGGAACACCAAACTCGGGGAAGCACCAAGTTTTGGCAAAACCATTATAATGCACGACGCAAGCAGCAAAGGTTCCCTCAATTACCTGAACCTTGCCAGAGAGATTCTGCAGAAAAATGAACTTACACGGATAAAAGAATCCGACAAAATCATAGACATAGCTGATGAGCAACGGTAAAAGAAACGCTTTGGGAAAGGGCCTCAGTGCTCTGCTGGAGAACGCAGGAACAGACATCACCATGGGCCCGGGTGATGCGGAGAAGGTGGTAGGATCGATCACACGGATTCCCCTCGACCAGATAGAAGCCAATCCCTTTCAACCAAGATCGGAGTTTGACCAGGAAAAGCTTGATGAACTGGCGGATTCCATTCGCGAACATGACATCATCCAACCCGTCACTGTTCGCAAGCTGGGTTACGATAAGTTTCAGCTTATTTCCGGTGAACGTCGTTTCCGGGCTGCACACCTGGCAGGCCTTAAGGATATTCCCGCCTACATCAGAGTTGCCAACGATCAGGCAATGCTCGAGATCGCACTGGTGGAAAATGTTCAGCGTGAAGACCTCGATCCCATTGAAGTCGCCATCAGCTGCAAACGCCTGGTAGATGAGTGCAGTCTTACCCAGGAAGAGGTGAGTGAAAAACTCGGAAAGAAACGCTCTACCATCGCCAACTATCTGCGCCTCCTGCATCTTCCCATTGAAATTCAACAGGCCATCCGCGATGGAAAGATATCCATGGGACATGCCCGCGCCATCGCCGGTGTACCCGATGAGGAGCAACAACTGAAACTATTCCAATCCCTGCTGAATCAACAACTATCTGTCAGAGATGCCGAGGCCATGGCCCGCGCCGTTTCCAAATCAAACCGGAGCAAAGCCACACCAAAACCACTCTCTTTCGAGTTACAGAAGGTGAGCGAAGAGCTTCGTCAGAATTTCGGCCCCAAAGCACAAATGACCATGCAGTCGGAAGGCAAGGGCAAGATCACGATCCCCTTCACATCCGAAGAAGAATTTACCGAATTGTTATCCAAACTTGGACTCGCCTGAACATAAATTGAAACCAGGCACATCTGGTAACCGACCTCCCCTGCGACTGATCACCCTGATCCTTATCGCGTGTGCAAGCCTGATCTCATATCCAACCTTTTCTCAGGATTTGAGTACACCGCGCTCCCACTCCCCGAGGAAGGCCGCCATCTTTTCTGCCGTTCTACCCGGTCTTGGACAAGCATATAACAGAAAATACTGGAAAATTCCCATTGTCTATGGTGGCCTGACAGGTATGTATTTTCTTACCCGCTACAATCACTCCCAATACAAATTATACCGGGATGAATACGTGGCACGTGTAAATCAAAACGTGAGCGCACAGGATCCGGAACTCAGCCTTATTCCTGATGACGGCTTGCTCGCCGCACAAGATAACTTCCGCAGATACCGGGACCTTGACATCATTGTCATGGGGCTGATATACGGCCTCAACATCATCGATGCCACTGTTGATGCGCATCTTTATACCTTTGATGTCAGCGATGACCTGAGCCTGAGATGGCAACCTTCATTTATTCCCTCATACGGGAGCGGCTTCAAGCCACTGGGCATGGCATTGACCCTGCGGTTATGATTTTTTCTTTTCTTTGAACCGAATATGAGTACACCAGTTATCAAACCAAGTGCAATTCCGTTATGAAAATCGCCATCATAGGCTATGGAAAAATGGGTAAAGTGATCCATGGGATCGCTGAGCAACGAGGTCATGAAATCGTTGCGACCATTGAAAAGAACAATGTCGATGATATGCAGAAGGACGCATTCAGAAGTGCCGAGGTTGCCATAGAGTTTACCCATCCGGATGCAGCGAAAGACAATATTTTGCAGTGCTTGAAAGTTGGTGTTCCTGTAGTCGTCGGTACCACCGGCTGGCTGAACGCCATGAACGACATTAAACAGGCCTGCACAGAATACGATGGAAGCGTTTTTCATGCCTCCAATTTCAGTATTGGGGTGAATGTCATGTTCCGGGTAAACAAGATGCTCGCACAATTGATGAAATCGCACAAAGATTATGATGTAACCGTAGAGGAAGTCCATCATATCCATAAAGCGGATGCACCCAGTGGTACGGCATTGACCATCGTCAACGGCATCCTTGATCACCTTGATCACAAAAAGGGATGGTGCATGGCCCCCGAAATTAAACGTGATCATCTTCAGGTCGCCGCAATCAGAAGATCTGAAGTACCCGGTACGCATACCGTCGTTTATGAATCTGAGATCGATACCATTGAGTTGAAACACACCGCCAAAGGCCGACAAGGTTTTGCATTGGGCTCGGTGGTTGCAGCAGAATGGCTTCCCGGCAAGAAAGGCGTATTTGGTATGGACGATCTCCTAAACTCCAATCTCTAATGGAATTTCTACTTTCAGGGCAAGGTATCCTTACCCTTTGTTTTACTTTGGGTCTGCACGTTGGGTTGTGGAAATTATTTCAAAAAGCAGGTCGTGCCCCCTGGGAAGCCCTGGTTCCGTTCTACAACATTTTTGTATGGCTGCAGATCATTAAGCGTCCGTGGTGGTGGTTCTTCCTGATCATCATGCCGGTCGTTGGCGTACTCATGATCGCCATCATCATCATTGAATTATTAAATGCCTTCGGAAAGAAAAAGTTTACCGATCACTTCTTCGGAGTCCTTGCGCCATTCATCTACCTACCTCTGGTAGGCTTTTCAAATGCAACCTTTACAAACCCCGGAGACCGGAGCGCACAAAAGAAAACCATTGCTCTGGAGTGGCGTGACGCCATCATCTTTGCCATCATCGCAGCTACGATCATCCGCACATTTATCATCGAAGCCTTTACGATTCCTACCCCTTCCATGGAAAAAACTTTGCTTACCGGAGATTTTCTCTTCGTAAGTAAAGCCAGCTACGGACCCCGGATCCCAAATACGCCGATCGCATTTCCTTTCGCTCACCATACCTTGCCTGTGGTGGATATCCCTGCCTATATCGACTGGAGTCCCATTCCCTACATCCGTATACCGGGCTATACCCGTATCAAGAATAATGATATCGTGGTCTTCAACTACCCCATGGAAACACGACCGGTAGATAAAAAGGAGAACTACATCAAACGCTGTATCGCTATTCCGGGGGACACCCTTCGCATTGACAACCGCCAACTATTCATTAACGGTAAAAAGGTAGACGACCCCAGAAATTCCCAATACACTTATACCGTACTTGCCAAGAAAGGAACACCTATCAACCCGAAAAGTCTGGAAGACCTTGGCGTTACTATCACAAACGGCGACCAGAGCGATGACTTTCACCGGCTGCCGGCTCCCAACCAGCCTGATGTGGATGCCTACGAGATCAATATGACCGAAGCAACCGCGGAAAAGGTGCGGACTTTCAATGGCATTCTGGACGTCAAAGCCCAATGCATGCCCAAAGGTGAGCAATCCGGATCATTCTTTCCCGGATCAATCAGCTTTAACTGGAATCTGGATAACTACGGTCCTCTGACCATACCCAAAAAAGGCGTCACCGTACCCCTGACTTCAGACAACTTCCCGCTATACGCCCGAATCATCCAGGTGTATGAAGGGCATGATCTCCAGGTGAAAGGAGAACATATCACCATTGATGGAAAGGAAGCGAACAGCTATACTTTTGACATGGACTATTACTTCATGATGGGTGATAACCGCCATAATTCGCTTGATTCCCGTTTCTGGGGATTTGTCCCGGAGGATCATATCGTGGGTAAAGCAGTGTTCATCTGGATGTCTATTGATTACCATGCATCCGGGCTTAAAAAAATACGCTTCAACAGGATGTTCAGCTTTATCAGCAGCGAAGGGGTTTCCAAGTCGTACTTCCTGTACTTCCTCGGGTTGGTGATATTGATATGGCTGGGAATGAAGATACGCAAGCGTAAAAAGGGAACGAGCTAGAAAGTGGACCATTCTCAAAAACTGCTGGTTAGCACAGCGTTCTTTCCACCCGTTTCTTATGTACATGCCTTGTTATCCGCTAACGAGATATGGCTGGAAGCCCATGAGCATTATGTGAAGCAGTCCTACCGCAACCGTTGTTATATCTACGGCGCCAACGGCATACTTCGCTTAACGGCACCGGTTGATCACGGCAAAGGCGAGCATATAAAGGTTACGGAAGTAAAGCTGAGCACCCATCATACCTGGAAGAACCAGATTTGGAAATCATTGCAAACCGCTTACCGCACTTCCCCATTCTTTGAATACTACGAGGAGGACCTTGCCGACACCTTCCATGCCGACATCCGCACGTTGTTCGAATGGAACTTCAAGCTGCTTAGCACATGTCTTTCGTTGATAGGTATTGAAAAGAACATACAACATACCACCTCTTATATTCCAGCCTGGCCGGAAGACACCATAGACATTCGTCAACTACACCCTAAATCCAGCCGCGGTATTTCGTTAAGCCCACCAGCAAACAGCTACCACCAGGTATTCGAGGGAAAGCACGGATTCATCCCTAACCTCAGCATTCTGGACCTGATGTTCAATCTGGGACCACGCACCATCAATTACCTCATGCCTTAGTTCAGTTGCAACATTGTATTAAATTGCATCATCTGAAAAACAACGAACATGGCTTACAATGAATTTCTGGCCGACCGCATCCGTCAGGTCTTTAAAGACAAAAAGGTCGGGTTTGAAGAAAAGAAGATGATGGGCGGACTTTGCTTTATGGTGAATGACAAGATGTGTGCGGGTGTCATTCATGATGACCTCATGGGCCGGATTGATCCAGATATCAAAGACGCACTTCTCCAAAAGAAAGGTTGTCGTGAAATGGATTTTACCGGCCGCCCCATGAAAAGCTTCCTCTTCGTTGGACCGGAAGGCACGGATACCGACAAGGACCTTGAAGAATGGATTGATCTTTGCCTTGAATTCAACCCAAAGGCCAAGTCAAGCAAAAGCCGGAAAATCAAAGGGTAAGAAGCATTTTCAACCGCCCACCTTCATCGTTTAACGGAGAATGGCAATGAAAAAAATTCCGTAGGTTTGGCGCCGACAAAGTAGAGACCATGGATTTAACTTTCAACAAAAATGAGGATGCCATGCGCATGCTCATTTCGCGCCTACGCGCAAAGCAAGAAGAGATATACCTCGGCGGGGGCAAGAAGAAAATCGAGAAGCTACATGCCCAGGGTAAACTGACCGCCCGGGAACGCATTGAGAAACTCATCGACCCCGACACATACTTCTTCGAGGTGGGTGCACTGGCTGGTGACGGAATGTACGAAGAACACGGGGGATGCCCCTCCGGAGGGGTCGTCACCGGAATCGGTTATGTGAGCGGCAGACAGTGCATGATCGTTGCCAATGATGCCACCGTTAAGGCAGGAGCCTGGTTCCCCATCACCGGAAAGAAGAACCTGAGAGCACAGGAGATATCCATAGAAAATAAACTCCCCATCATCTACCTGGTAGATAGTGCGGGTGTTTTTCTGCCCATGCAGGATGAGATATTCCCAGACAAAGAGCACTTCGGCCGCATATTCCGGAACAATGCGATCATGTCATCCATGGGCATTCTTCAGATCGCCGCCATCATGGGCAGTTGCGTAGCCGGTGGTGCTTACCTTCCCATCATGTCTGATGAAGCCATGATCGTGGACAAGACCGGAACCATCTTCCTGGCAGGTTCTTATCTGGTGAAAGCCGCTATCGGGGAAGACATAGACAATGAAACACTCGGTGGTGCCACAACACATTGTGAAGTTTCCGGCGTGACAGATTACAAATGCAAAGACGATGAGGACTGTCTGAACCGGATCCGCAACATCATGGATAAGGTGGGTGACTATGAAAAAGCCGGCTTTGACCGCAAGTCTCCCGAACCTCCGGCGAAAGACCCGTCCGAACTTTACGGTATTATGCCGGATAGCCGCGAAAAGCCATATGATGTCAAGGATGTGATCGAGCGATTGGTGGATGGATCTGAATTTGAAGAATACAAGGCCTTATATGGAAAAACCATTGTTTGTGGCCTTGCGAGGATCGACGGTTGGGCGGTTGGTATCGTGGCCAATCAACGCAAGGTGATCAAAAACAAAAAGGGGGAAATGCAGTTCGGTGGAGTGATATACTCGGATTCCGCAGACAAGGCAGCCCGCTTCATCATGAATTGCAATCAGAAAAAGATTCCGCTGGTATTCCTTCAGGATGTCACCGGGTTTATGGTAGGCTCGCGTTCCGAGCAAGGTGGAATCATTAAAGACGGCGCTAAAATGGTCAATGCCATGTCGAACAGTGTCGTTCCCAAATTCACCATTATTCTGGGCAATTCCTACGGTGCAGGAAACTATGCCATGTGCGGGAAGGCATACGATCCCCGACTGATCGCAGCATGGCCCACTGCAAAGATCGCTGTGATGGGTGGCGCCCAGGCTGCCAAAACACTTTTACAGATTCAGGTGAGCACCCTAAAGGCGAAAGGTGAAGAGATCGAGGAAGAAGACCAGAAAAAAATGCTGAAAGAGATCACGGATAAATATGATCGGCAGACCTCCCCATACTACGGCGCATCCAGGTTGTGGGTGGATGCCATCATCGACCCCCTTGAAACCAGGCAGATGATATCCCTGGGCATCGAAATGGCCAACCATGCCCCCATTACCAAACCGTTCAATGCGGGCGTAATTCAAACGTAGGCTACATAACCGGTAAAAATATTTGCCTTGAAGATGAATGAGATGCAACCTTTTTTCGAAAAGATTTACGGATACCATCATCACCTAAGTAAACACTTCATGGCCCTCATTCTGGAAAAGGGAAATGAATTCCCTCAAAAAGGATATGATCTGTTTTGCCATATGATCAACGCCCAACGTATCTGGAACAAAAGAATAGCCGGAGATGTCATCACCAAGCCGTTCGAAGTACATACACCGGAGGTTCTGGATGGATTGATCAATGAGGTAAACGCACAAAGTCTTCATATTATCCGGCACGACGACATGCACCGGATCATCCATTACAGCAACACCATGGGAGAGACATTCGCGAATTCTGTGGAAGATATCTTATACCACGTGGCCAATCATCACAGCCACCACCGGGGACAGATCACTGCATTACTGCGAAATCAGGGATGGGATCCACCCGTTACGGATTACATCTTTTATCGCCGTGACAAGGATCGCAATTGACCGTCTTTCAGGTTTATCCAAGATTTTTAACCACCTTTGTGCTTCGTTAAAAACACCGAATGGCTGAAAAAACAAACGTAGTCATCGCTGCCAGCGGGCACTTTCTGCCGGATAACATCATCCCCAACGAAGCATTTCTTAACAACAGCTTCTATTACGCCACTGGCGAAAGGATGACCAAGTCCAACAAGGAGATCATTACCAAGTTTTACGAGATCACCGAGATCGAGGAGAGAAGATATGCTGACGATACGATGGTCGCCTCAGATATGGGGTTCATTGCGGCGGAAAGAGCGCTTTCATCTTCCGGCACCGACCCTGAAAGCCTGGATGCCATTATTGTTGCCCATAACTTCGGAGATGTTGTCCATCGCTCCAACCGCTCGGACATGGTACCCAGTCTGGCAGCCAGGATCAAATTGAAACTGGGCATCGAAAACCCATTCTGTGTAGCTTATGACATTCCATTCGGGTGCCCCGGCTGGCTTCAGGCCATGATCCAGGGAAGTCAGATGATCAGCAACGGACAGGCCAAAAAAGTGATGGTGATCGGAACAGAGACCCTTTCCAGGGTCAGTGATCCTCACGATATTGACAGCATGTTGTATTCCGATGGTGCAGGTGCTGTTATTCTGAATGGAGTTCGCGCATCTGAAGACGAAAACTTCGGCGTCCTGAATTACAAGGTAAGGTCTGATACAAAGCAGCATTGTGAACTGTTGAAGTTGGACCGGTCCTACAACCAGGACCACGACCCGGGCAATATTTACCTGAAGATGAACGGCCGAAAGCTATATGAGTATGCACTAAACAATGTCCCCAACCTGGTAATGGAGTGCATGGAGATGTCGGGGATTGCATTGAAAGATGTAAAGAAGGTGCTGATGCATCAGGCCAATGCAAAAATGAACAAAGCCATTCTACTCAGACTTTTTCAACTATACGGACAGGATACATCCGATGAATCGGTCATGCCACTTACCATCAGCAAGCTCGGAAATAACAGTGTAGCCACCCTCCCTATCCTGTGGGACTTGCTTCAGAACAACCAAATGGAAGACACACCTTTGGTCAGTGGCGACATTTGTGTGATATCGTCCGTTGGTGCAGGCATGAACATCAATGCATTGACGTACCGAATGCCCTGATAATCATGACCACCCATCCGACCTTTCCATCACTCAGGAATACGGATGTTCTGTTGCTATCTGATCAAGAGATCATCTTTCAGAAGAATCGTGCCTTTGCCGCACTGCAAGATGACCTGACAATTATCCGCGCAGAACTGGAAACGCTTTTCAACGCCAGGTCCTGGAAGCTACCTGACGGACAGCC
The DNA here is from genome assembly GCA_020435415.1 of Flavobacteriales bacterium. NCBI lineage: Bacteria > Pseudomonadati > Bacteroidota > Flavobacteriia > Flavobacteriales > Flavobacteriales bacterium. The sequence goes on along the minus strand of JAGQZQ010000021.1, from coordinate 12,599 downwards.
CATACCATTGACCGGTCGCATTCACAAGGGAGAAAAACACCACGGACTTCCCTGGATGGTACTGGATATGCCGGGAATATTCAACCGTGAGAGCACCTTTGCGTTTCGCATCCTCTTCTTATGGGGACAAGGCATTACCTGCAACCTCCAACTATCCGGATCGTGGATGGATGCTTGCAGGGAACGTTTACTGAATAATCAGGAAGATATTACCGATGACAAGCTTTACCTGGCTACGGGTAAAACACCATGGGATCACCAGGTTGTCGAAGACAAATACGTGGTCACTACAAAATGGGAACGGGAGAAAATACGAAGGTACCTTGAGCAAACAGAATGGATCAAACTAACGACCCTTCTGAACATGAAAGACTATGGAGAACTGGAGGAGTTTGTATTGGGATGGGCTGACCGTTTGTTCTCTGCGGCATTGGATTAAAAACCCAGTCGGCGCATACCCTGTGTCGCCAGATCAAAGTCAGGATCTTTTTGCAGCACCCATGTATAATCTTCTGCGGCAAGGTCATCAAAGCCCATCATCTCCTGGCAGTAGCCCAGCATATACCTGGCCTTGACATATGAAGAATCCGCCTTGAATGCATTCCTGAAGAAATCCACCGCCAGCGGATATTTCTTGAAATTCATGGCATAGATATACCCAAGGTTATACTGGGTGGAAATATGGTCGGGCTTAATTCCGAGGATGATATTGTACACTTCCAGCGCCTTATTCACATCTCCTGAATTCTGAAAGAATATTGCCTTGCCATACAATGCCTCCACACTTACCGGATCGACATTCAGGGCATTGTCATAATAAGCCACTGCCAACGGATCATTCTGCGCTGCACTCAGCAAACCAAGTTGCATATACGCATCGTAATACTCAGGATCCTGCTCCACTGCCGTCTGAAAACTGGAGAGGGCCTTTACGGTATCTCCCATTTCCTTAAAGTTCAACCCTTTCATCATATAGGCCTTTGCCAGATGCTTGTCTACCTGCAGTGCCTGATCCAGGTATTCAATGGATTTCTTATTTCCATTGACATATAAATACAGCTCCGCAAGTTTTAGCAAAGCCTCCACATGTTGCGGATTAAGCTTTACACACTTCTCAAAAGCATCCCGGGATTGGCGGGTTTGGTTTACCCTGAAATAAGCTTCTCCGGAGGTAAAGTGATAGTCGGCTACTGTTGAATCCAGTTTAACGGCCCGTTCCAGATCCTTGATGGCAGACTCATAGAAACCTTTATCCATTTGCTGTTTGGCACGTTGGTGGTATAGCGCTGCGTTGTTGGGGTCGCTCCTGATCTGCTTATTCAGATCTTCGATCGTTGCAAATTCCGAATCTTCGGATGACGCATCCTGGTCACTGTTGCCACACGATGATACGAGGCAGGCCCCGAATATCAGTGCACAAAAAAGAGAAAGCCTGATCTTTTGCATGGGGGCAAAAGTAATGAATGTATGGATATGGGTAAGATTGAAAGCTATGCTCCGTTCTCCTGGGCTTTGATGGCTTCTTTGATCTTGTTCTCGATCTCTTCGGCCAACTCAGGATTGTCGCTCAGCAATTGCTTTACGGCATCCCTTCCTTGTCCCAGCTTGGTGCTGTCGTAGCTGAACCATGATCCGCTTTTCTGGATGATATTCTTTTCCGTTCCGAGATCGATCAGCTCACCGGTCTTGGAAATACCGGCGCCATACATGATGTCAAACTCGGCGGTTCTGAATGGCGGCGCAACTTTATTTTTCACCACCTTCACCTTTGCGCGGTTACCGGATGCATTTTCTCCATCCTTCAGCTGACCGGTACGGCGAATATCCAGGCGAATGGATGCGTAAAACTTAAGGGCATTACCACCGGTGGTTGTCTCAGGGTTTCCGAACATCACACCGATCTTTTGTCTGAGCTGATTGATGAAGATGCAGCAACAATGCGTCTTGCTGATGGTTGCTGTCAGCTTCCGCAGCGCCTGCGACATCAGTCTGGCCTGCAAGCCCATCTGAGAATCCCCCATTTCACCTTCGATCTCACTACGGGGTGTCAGGGCCGCTACCGAATCGATCACAAGGATATCGATGGCTCCGGAACGGATCAGATTATCTGCGATTTCCAATGCCTGTTCACCGTTATCCGGTTGTGATATCAACAGGTTTTCTATATCCACACCCAGCTTTTGGGCATAGAAGCGGTCGAAGGCATGCTCCGCATCGATGATCGCGGCGATGCCACCTTTACGCTGTGCTTCTGCAATGGCATGAATGGCGAGGGTGGTCTTACCTGAAGATTCGGGACCATATATCTCTATGATACGACCTTTGGGGAACCCACCTACACCGAGGGCAAGGTCAAGGGTAAGTGAGCCGGTAGGGATCACCTCCATTTCTTCCACGGCGGCATCTCCAAGTCTCATGATGGCACCTTTGCCATAGGTCTTCTCCAATTTATCCAGGGTAAGCTGCAGTGCTTTTTGCTTGTTGTTATCTACCGCGGTTGCCATAAAATTTGAATTAGGTGAACGTATTGATACGGTTGGCCGTCAGTCGGCCGCCCAGCTATTTACTGTTGATTTTCAAGAATCTGGTTGGCGTGATCTTTTGTATTCACATCCGAATACACTTCCTCGATCACTCCCTGCTCATTGATCACAAAGGTTGTTCTCAGGATTCCGTCGTACTCCCGGCCCATGAACTTTTTGGGTCCCCACACACCGAAAGCATCGATCACTTCCCTGTTGGTATCCGCCAGTAGCGAAAAAGGAAGTTTGTACTTCTTAATGAACTTCCGGTGGCTTTTCGCTGTATCCGCACTCACCCCTAAAATAGCGTAGCCTTTGTCAAGCATGGTGCTATAATTATCCCGGAGACTGCATGATTCCGCAGTACACCCGGGGGTATCATCTTTCGGGTAGAAATACAGGATCAGCTTCCTTCCTGAAAAATCTTCCAGGGAGATGGGATTCTCATCCTGATCAATCCCCTTGAATTGAGGTGCCTTATCCCCTTCTTTAAGCATAAATGTTTCCCTTTTTTAGCACATCCGGCTCCCCTTCACGGGAACTACAAAGAAGCGGAAAACGTCGTCAATTATCAACCTGTATAAAGGGAAGTTTTCAACAATGACCACGAGGCCGTATTCATTCTGGCACAAGCTAACCGACAAAAAACCGAACAAACGACATTAACCCCAAATCATGCAATAGAAAAGAACTATTGCATGACGCATAAGAAAATCATAAGATACCGATTGTTTGCTCGGAATAAATTCTTGATTTTCTAATGCGGGATAACCCCAGCTAATACATATAGTTCAGCGCGAAAGGTGCTTCCTAATGCATAATCTGGGTTAACCGGCATTTTCTTAATTTTGACTTCCTCACCCGATAAATTCTTTGCCATTGAATACATACTCCGAACGCCTGAAAGTCCTGGAAGCGGCATGCGAAGTTCTGGAACCTGATGCGGACCAGCGCGCCCGGGTCAGAGACCAGGTCATCCGATATTCAGAAAAGTTTCTGGAAGAAATTGATACCAAAAAAGCATACGTGACCGATCCAGACAAAGGTGCTGGCCTTCTTGACAGCCCTTTACAGGAAGATGGATGTGATATCTCGGAGGCATTGGAACTGATCGGGAAGCATGTAGACACACCCGGCCTGAACCCCGCGTCGGGTGGACACCTCGGCTATGTACCCGGGGGCGGAATCTACTTTTCCGCACTTGGCGATTACCTGGCAGACGTTTCCAACCGGTATGCCGGAATTTTCTTTGCCAGTCCGGGAGCGGTCCGGATGGAAAACCAACTGATCGAATGGATGGCGGGCATGGTAGGATACCCGTCCGACTGTGCCGGAAACCTCGCTTCAGGAGGCAGCATCGCCAACCTCATCGCCCTGGTGACCGCCAGGGACGCCAAACAGATCGAAGCTTCGAATATCACCAAATCCGTCATCTACCTGAGTCCGCAGGTACACCATTGTCTGTTTAAGGCCATCCGGATCGCCGGGCTTCGGGAATGCATTGTGAGACATATCGACCTGGACCCGAATCACCGGATCAACACCGGTCATCTTGAAGGACTGATCAGGCAAGACCTGGCCGACGGACTTCACCCCTGGCTTGTGATAGCCTCCGCAGGAACCACGGACACCGGGGCTGTAGACCCGTTGGACAGCATCGGTGATCTGGCCAATCGGTATGACCTCTGGTATCACGTGGATGCCGCCTACGGTGGATTCTTCGCCCTGTGCGAGGAAGGTAAACGTAAGCTCAAAGGCATGGAACAATCCGATTCTATCGTGATTGATCCCCACAAGGGCATGTTCCTGCCATACGGACTCGGTGCTGTGCTTATCAAGGACCGGGAGAAAATGTTTGCCTCACACCACTACCAGGCAAACTACATGCAGGACGCCAATCGCAATGCGGAAATCGCCTCTCCCGCCGACCTCTCACCGGAACTGACCAAACACTTCCGCGGTCTGCGAATGTGGCTGCCGCTAAAATTACACGGAGCCAAACCCTTCAGGGCAGCCGCAGAAGAGAAACTGCTACTGGCAAACTACTTTTATGACGGACTTAAAGAAATAAGCGGCTTTGAGGTGGGTGCGCCACCCGACCTCTCAGTAGTGCTCTTCCGCTACGTTCCCGCCAATGGTGATGTGAATGCATTCAACCAGCGCATCGTGGACAAAGTCATTGAAGATGGAAGGTTCTTCTTTTCTTCTACCACCGTAAATGGAAAGTTCATGCTCAGGGTATGCATCCTGGCCTTCCGGACACACAAGCAGATGATCGATCTCGCGTTATCCATTCTCAAGGATACCGTGAATGCTCTTGAATCAGACCACGCCATTGTGTAGGTTAACCAATCGTCGTACTTTTGCACTGAACCGTAAACCATGAATCCCCAGTCTCACTCCTCCGGTGTTTTTGAAGAAGCCGTGCTGGCCTTTAGCAAACTGCCCGGCATTGGCAAAAAGACAGCCGTGCGCATGGTGCTTCATATGCTCAGGCAGGACAGTGCGGAACTTGAGCGTTTCGGTCACGCTGTTCTGAACCTCAAGGATAAGATCAGGTATTGCAAATCGTGCCACAACATTGCGGACGAAGAATTATGTCACATCTGCAACAATACCTCCCGCGACCATGAAATGATTTGTGTGGTTGAAAACATCCGCGACGTCATGGCCATAGAAAACACACGGCTGTATAAAGGCATTTATCATATTCTGGGCGGGATCATCTCCCCGATGGACGGAATAGGTCCTTCTGAATTGAATATAGAATCACTCGTGGAAAAAGCACGCAACAATGCAATCACCGAAGTGATCATGGCCCTCAGCACCACTATGGAGGGTGATACGACCAACTTTTATCTCTACAAACGCCTTAAGGAATTCAACGTGAAAGTGTCCACCCTTGCAAGGGGTGTGGCCATGGGAGATGACCTTGAGTATGCTGATGAACTCACCCTGGGTCGCTCCCTCACCCACCGGATTCCTTATGAAGAATTGACCAGCAGGTAAAGCCAGTGATGAAACTCACTATCGTCATCGTCAACTACAACGTCAAGTTCTTCCTGGAACAATGTCTGCTATCCGTACAGCAGGCCACCAAGGGAATGGATGCCGAAGTTTTTGTGGTGGATAACAACAGCGTAGACGGTTCGGTGGCCATGGTACGTGAACGGTTCCCTCAGGTAAAAGTGATCGCTAATACAGAGAACGTTGGTTTTTCCAAAGCAAACAACCAGGCCGTCCGGGAATCATCCGGTGAATATGTTCTGCTACTGAACCCGGACACGGTGCTGGAAGAAGACACCCTCAGTCAAACAGTGGCCTTTATGGACACTCACCCGGATGCAGGGGGACTCGGTGTAAAAATGGTCGATGGGAACGGCCGCTTCCTGCGGGAATCAAAACGAAGCCTGCCCACTCCTTCGGTGGCCTTTTTCAAAATCTTCGGATTATCCTCACTCTTTCCCCGGTCAAAAGTATTTTCAAGATATCACCTCGGACACCTGGACAATAACCAGGTGCACTCCGTTGAAGTTCTTGCAGGCGCCTTCATGCTTTTGCGTAAAGAGGCATTGGACAAGACGGGGCTGCTGGATGAAACATTTTTCATGTACGGGGAAGACATCGACCTTTCGTACCGTCTGACCAAGGCCGGCTATAAAAATTACTATTACCCCCACACCAGGATCATCCATTACAAAGGCGAAAGCACGAAGAAAAGCAGTGTGAATTACGTGCTCGTATTTTATAAGGCCATGGTGATCTTTGCCAGAAAGCACTTCTCACACAAGAACGCACGGCTTTTCAGTCTGTTGATACACGCAGCCATCTACCTCCGCGCGGGGGTGGCCATTCTTCATCGCTTCGTCGTTTCCCTGGCCCGTCCGTTGCTGGATGGCGCCCTGATCCTTGGCGGACTCTGGGGACTTGCAGCTTTGTATGAACACTACGTTAAATTTCCGGGAGGTGGACAATACCCTGATTTCTTTGCGAACATCATGCTTCCGGCATACGCGCTGACCTGGGTTTTATCCATGGCCATCGGTGGGGTATACCGCAGTCAGTATAAACTTTCCAGATTGATAAGACCCGTGTTGACGGGAACCGTTCTGATCCTGGCTGTTTACGCTTTGCTGGACAAGTCCTATCAGGTGTCCAGAGCCATGATCCTCATTGGAGCTGTGTGGACCTTTGCGGTGACTTTCCTTTCCAGGCTGATCGGGCAGCAACTGACGCCGGGCAGCCATTCGGCCGGTTCCGCCAAAGCGAGAAACATCCTGATTGTAGGTGCACAGAAGGAAGCTGCGAGGGTCGAAGCTTTGTTAAGGCAAAATACAGGTAACATCAATATCCTGGGCTGGGTGAGTCCAGACGCGGGAAGACCTGAGGATGCCATCGGTCATATGGGACAGCTGAAAGAACTGGTGATCGTTTATCGTGCGGATGAGGTCATATTCTGTTCCGAAGACATCCCGGCACATAACATCATCGACACCATGGCACAATTCGGACACCTCGACATTAACTTCCGGATCGCACCGCCGGAAGCGCTATTCATCATTGGTAGTCAATCCATTGAAGCACCCAGGGACCTTTATGTGATCGATGTGAATTCCATCGGAAAATCATTTAACAGAAGAAACAAAAGACTGGCGGATATCATCTCCTCTCTTGTCCTTTTGGCACTAACTCCGGTTGGACTGCTGGTTGTCAAAGGCAAAAGCGGATACCTCAGAAATATCTTTCAGGTATTGACCGGCAAAAAAACCTGGGTGGGTTATCATCCTTTGGAACAAGGCATGGAACATCTCCCTAAACTTAAACCCGGCGTCCTTTCCCCTTCCGATGGTCTCCACAACCAACCCAGGGTCCCTGAAACCCTGATGGAACTGAATATGCTTTACGCCAAAGACTACAGCATCGAACACGACCTGAACATTATGGTGAAAGGGTTCTCGGAGCTGGGGAGGGTTTGATAGTAGGCAGGAGGTAGTAGGTAGTAGGCAGTACGTAACGCGTTGGGTTACAGGGGAAAGTTTTACCTATGGGTACGCGGGGGGTATGATGTGTGATGTATGATTTGGTGATGTGGTGATGTGGTGATGTGGTGGCCTGCCAGCCTACGCTTGGCCATTGCAGGGGAGGCTGGTTTGGTGTTGTAAGACGTAATCGGGTCCATGGTCCATTTACCAACAAGTTGACCTGATAAATAGTCACTTGATGTAATAGGTTTGTAGATTCCTCGCTACGCTTCGGGATGACAGGATTCGTGAGGCTAACGGAAAGATAAAGCTGCGCAACTGAATCTTTAAAATACCAAAATGTCGGTTGCGCAGCTTTATCTTTCTTCCAAAAAAAACAAAACAGTCTTGTCATCCCGTAGCGAGGGATCTATAAACAGCTTATTGGTCATTGGCATATAGCTATCATCCATTGATTGTGGAAGGTCTATGGCCTGATGTCTAATATCTATTATCTGTCAATACCCCTGCGTGCACACGTATAAACCTCATTCCCGGAACCCAGCTACATCCTGCCTCCTGCCTCCTGCCAACTGCCAACTGCCAACTGCCTCCAACCTCCCGCCTACTCAAGTCAATTGGTTTTCCCAAATAATCGGTTATTTTTGCACATAGCTAAAAATCAACGAATTCAGTTATGCTAGATGTAGAAGTACTCATGCCCAAAATGGGCGAAAGTGTTGCTGAGGCGACCATCACCAAATGGTTGAAGGAAGAAGGGGAAACTGTAGAGCTGGATGAACCGCTTCTGGAGATCGCCACAGATAAAGTAGATTCTGAAATTCCATCTCCTTACGAAGGCGTCCTGTCTAAAAAGTTATATAAAGAAGGAGATGTCGTTCAGGTAGGCAAGCCTATTGCGATGATCGGTTCGGACAGCGCTGTTGCCCAGCCATCTCCCGCCGCACCAGCTGCCCCGTCCCAACCGGAACCGCAAGCCCCGCGCCCAGCCATCGTATCACACGCCCCAAGCGAGGTAGCGGTGGCGGAATATCCTGTTCAGACCAAATCCGGCGACCGCTTTTACTCACCACTTGTCCGCAATATCGCCAGAATGGAAGGCATTTCCCTGGATGAACTGGACAACATCGCCGGAACCGGAAACAATGGCCGTCTTACCAAGAAAGACCTGCTGGCCTATATTTCCACACGAAGCCGGAACACATCCGCCAATGGCATGGCAACCGCCAAAACAGAAGCACCTGCACCGGAAGCACCGGTGGCTTCTCCGGAAAAGCAGGAAGCACCTGCGCCGGTTTCCGCACCAGCGGCTTCCGTAAGCGGTCAGGATGAGGTTATTGAAATGGATCGCATGCGGAAGCTGATCGCCGAACACATGGTGATGTCCAAACATACCTCTCCACACGTCACATCCTGTGTGGAAGCGGATGTTACGAACCTGGTCCTCTGGAGGGATAAAGTGAAAAATGCCTTTGAAAAACGTGAGGGAGAGAAACTGACCTTCACGCCCCTGTTCATCGAAGCCATCGTGAAAGCCATCAAAGATTTTCCGATGATCAACGTTTCGGTGGATGGCAGCAAGATCATTCTGAAAAAGAACATCAACATCGGAATGGCGGCCGCATTGCCAAGCGGTAACCTCATCGTTCCTGTGCTGCGTAATGCAGATCGCATGAATCTCCTTGGCCTGACCAAGACCGTGAATGACCTCGCCAACCGTGCACGCAACAACAAACTTCAACCGGATGAAATCCAGGGAGGCACCTACACCGTTACCAACGTTGGTACCTTCGGGAATGTATTTGGCACACCGATCATCAATCAGCCACAGGTAGCCATCATGGCCACAGGGATCATTAAAAAGAAACCTGTAGTGATTGAAACACCGGCAGGTGACACGATCGGCATACGGCATATGATGTTTTTGTCACATTCATATGACCACCGTGTGGTTGATGGTGCATTGGGCGGTAAGTTTGTGAGAAGGGTGGCCGATTACCTGGAACAGTTCGACGTAAACCGGGACATTTAATTTTTGTACCTTGGTGGAGATTTAGGCGCACTGAAAGTCAGTTTCAATAATGAATAAAACAGGTATGGCATCTCCCTACAAACCAGCCCTGGCAATTTTGGTGCTGGTGGCCATGGTGTCATGTACCTTCGCCCAAACTGATGAGGGACAAGCGCGTGAATGGTTTGACAAGGCTGAAGCCTTTATCGAGTACGGAGACTACCAGCAAGCCCTTCCCCTGTATGAAAAGGTTCTTGAAACGGACCCTGAGAATGCCAACTTCAACTATCTGGTTGGAATGTGTTATCTCATGTCTCCCTCGGATCAGGATAAGTCTATCCCCCATTTCAGAAAAGCTGTTCAGAGTACCACATCGCGATACAAGGTGGGGTCATTCAAAGAGGGTCGTGCACCGGACGATGCCTATTACTATATGGCATATTCCCTGCACCTCGGATATGAACTGGACAGTGCATTGTTCTATTACGAGAAATTCAAACCGCTGATTGAGGAGCTGGTACCCGACCTTTTACCTGAAGTGGATCGCCAGGAAAAGATGTGTCGAAATGCCAAGAGATTACTGGAGGATCCTATCAAGATCCAGATCAAGAACCTCGGATCTACCATCAACACTTCCTATCCCGAATATGGTCCGGTTATCTCCGCCGATGAAGAGGTGATGATATTTACCTCCCTTAGAGAAGGCAGTACCGGAGGTTTGCTGACCAATGATGGTTATTTTTATGAAGATATCTACGTGTCAAGGAAAGAGAACGGAACCTGGTCCGCACCAATCGGAATCGGAGCGCCGATAAACACTTCCGGACATGAAGCCACCCTAAGTATTTCAGCAGATGGCCAGCGACTGTATATTTATAAAGGTGATTATGAAGATGGCAACATCTACGTCAGCCAATTAACTGGAGAAAACTGGTCGGCACCTGAGAAACTTGGCCCTACCGTGAGCACACCATATACCGAAACACATGCCAGTCTTTCTCCGGATGGCAGCAGGCTGTACTTCACAAGTGACAGACCAGGAGGTTACGGCGGACTGGATATTTACATGGTAAAGAAACTCCCCAACGGTCAATGGGGCATGGCACAAAACCTCGGACCACTTGTCAATTCCAAGTATGACGAAGATGGTCCTTCCATTCACGCTGATGGGACTACCCTTTACTTCAGCTCCAACAGTGAACGATCCATGGGTGGTTTTGATGTATTCTACACAACCTTGAACGAAGATGAAACCTGGTCAGAACCTGTAAACATGGGTTATCCGCTGAACACAACCAACGACGACCTCTTTTTTGTGATGATGCCCAGCGGAAAACGCGCCTATTATTCATCCGCCGCAGAGGACAGCTACGGAGACAGGGATATCTACATGATCAACTTTGCAGAGAATGAGGAAGTGGGGCTCACAGTGATGAAAGGCACACTGCAAATCGGCGAAAACGGCGAGGTGCCTGAAGACGCAAAGATCACGGTAAAAGATCATGTGACCGGTGAAGTACTGGGCATCTATAAGCCAAACAAGAAAACCGGAAAGTACCTGTTCATCCTCCCTCCCGGAAACAACTACACCATCACGTTTGAGGCACAAGGCTATCTTACCCATGCCGAAAACCTATTCGTACCGCCCAACAGCACCTACAAAGAGGTTAATAAACCTATCCGTCTCAGCAACATGGAGATCAAGGATAAGATTGAATTGAAGAACCTCTACTTTGAATACAACAGCGCCAAGCTCACCAAGGATTCTGAAAAAGAGTTAAACAAGCTTTACCGCTTCCTGAAAAAAAATCCAACACTCGTCATTTCGGTGCAAGGACATACGGACAACAAAGGTTCCGATGCTGCTAACATGACGTTGTCTCAGAAAAGAACCGAATCTGTAAAGAAATACCTGGAGGAGAAAGGTATCCTTGGCGCACGTATCAGGGCCCAGGGATATGGCTCCACCCGACCCATCGCCATTAATAACAATCCGGATGGCACCGATAATCCGGATGGCCGAGCACTCAACCGAAGGATCGAGATCATCATCATCGGCGGTGAGTCGGAATTCAACGTTGTTAAAATAGATGAAGTTCCTGAAAACCTGAAGATCAAGAGATAAGAATTAAGAGTATAGAATTAAGAAATAAGAGAGAACCAATGCACACATCCATGACCACCCCGCGCCTGAAACTACCTGTGATCGTATTGATCGTTGGTTTGATGACCGCCTCAGGTCTGTTTCTTCCACGGCCCGTGCAGGCCCGCACAAGCCCTCCGGATAACAAGAAACTTTTTACGGATGCAAATAACCTCTTAAGTGAGGAGAAATATGGAATGGCGCTTCCAATCTTCCTGGATATCCTTGAATCCGAACCGGACAATGCCAACATTCACTACAAAGCAGGTATCTGCTATTTGTATGGCTACACCGAAAAGGCAAAAGCAGTTCCGCATCTCCGCATTGCCAATGCCCATACCAGCCAGACGTACAAAGAAGACACTTACAAAGAGACAAATGCACCGGAAGATGCAACATATCACCTGGCCCATGCATTTCACCTGACCAACCAGATTGACAGTGCGATCTTCTATTTCATGAAGTTCAATGAAATCGTATCGGAAGACAATACCGATCTCAAGAAAGACATTGGCAGACAACTCCAGATGTGTGAAGAAGCCAAGGTGCTGATGAAGAAACCACAAAACATCACGATCACCTCACTGGGAACCCTGATCAATACACCCTTTCCGGAATATGCACCTGTGATCTCGGCCGATGAAACCACCCTCATCTTCACCTCTCGCCGTGACAACAGTACCGGCGGGAACCTCACGGAAACGGGTGAATATTTTGAAGACATCATGATCTCTTTCAAAGAGAACGGTGAATGGTCCAGACCTCTCAGCATCGGCTCCAATATCAACACGGATGGACATGAAGCCACGATCGGCCTGTCTGTTGATGGACAAACACTCTTCATTTATAAAGATGATCTCGGGGATGGCAACATCTATATCAGTCACCTGGAAGGGGATGTGTGGACCGCCCCGGAAAAGATGGGCCCCACCATTAACTCC
>JAGQZQ010000020.1 GCA_020435415.1 Flavobacteriales bacterium | reverse complement strand
ACCGTGACCTTCGATAAAACCCGGTGTCATGGTTTTTCCCTGAAGATCGATCACACGGGTACTATCTCCTATGAACGCCTTTGCGGTGTCATTCGCTCCAACATAAAGTATTTTCCCTTGATATATGGCTACGGCAGATGCAACGGGTTGTTCTTTGTCTACCGTATAGATGTTCCCATTGAACATGACCATATCCGCCATCGTTCTCTCACCCGGTGCATCTGAATGATTGTTACACCCTGCCAGAACGAGCAGCATCAAAGAAAACGACATTAGTTTTTTCATTATCTGATCAGGATTAAATTAAATATGACATCAAATACGGCTACTTTCCGTACACCTTTTCTCCGCGCACATAGGTGGTGTGAACCTTTACCGATGGTATCCGGAGTTCAGGTACGGTCATGATATCCTCTTCCAGAATCACAAAGTCTGCACACTTTCCGGCCTCCAGACTTCCGAGGCGGTCATCATTAAAATTGGCGTAGGCAGCCCAGCAGGTCATGGCCCGCAGTGCCTCTTCGCGGGAAATGGCATCGTGAGCCAGAAATCCATCCGCCGGCCATCCGTTCACATCTTTTCTTGAAACACCGGCATAAAAACCCAGCAATGGATTGATGTCTTCCACAGGAAAATCGCTTCCATTGGCGATCAGGCCGCAGGTATCCAACAGTCGTTTGTAGGCGTAGGCGCATTCCAGTCGCCCGGTGCCAAGTTTATTTTCTACCCATCCCATATCCGAAGTGGCATGGGTGGTTTGCACGGACGGGATCACCGACAATGCAGCGAACCGGGGCAAATCATCCGGATGTAATACTTGTGCATGTTCGATGCGCCACCGCCTTTTGTTGGTTGATTTCAGGATCTGTTGGTACACGTCCAACACCTGACGATTGGCCGCATCACCGATGGCATGGGTGTTCATTTGAAAGCCACCTTCAAGGTTCAGTTGCGCTTCTTTGAGGAGTGCATCGGTCGTATGAATAAGCTGGCCACGCTGTCCGGGGGCATCGCAGTAGTCTTCCAGCATGGCGGCACCACCGGAACCGAGCGCACCGTCTGTAAAATATTTAAAGGATGTGGCGGTCAGCAGGTCTGTCGTCCAGGGTCCTTTTCTTTTGAAATACTCCCGGCTTTCACGGTCAGGTACGACCATGGCATAAAAGTTCGTTTTCAGTTTACCTTCCCGTTGAAGCTCATCCACCAGCAACAACTCGTCCAGGTGGGTGAGTGCATCACCCACGGAGGTCAGTCCCACCGCATGGGTTTGTGCTTGTGCCCGCAGCAACGCACTTGCATGATCACCTGGTGTATTTTCCGGCTTGGCATCCAGCACCCTGTCTATTGCCGCATCCAATAAAATTCCGGTGGTATCACCATCGGCAACATCCACCACACCGCCTTCAATAACGGTGTCTCTGGAAATTCCGGCAAGCTGAAGTGCGGCGGAATTCACCACAGCACAATGCCTGTCGATGCGCATCATCAGTACGGGACGATTAGGAAAATGCGCATCAAGCATGCGCTTATGCGGCAACACCGGATGGCTCCACTTCTGGTGATCCCAGCCGTGGCCTAATATCCACGGCTGGCCATTGGCTTGTTCCCGCAACCGTTGAACACAGGTCTCCATCGCATCGGCGCCGGTGAGGTCTACCTGATCAAGTTGAAGTCCATAGGGAAGAAAATGACAATGTGGATCTATAAAGCCCGGATAGACCGGCCGGCCTCCGACATCCAGTTCATCCTGGCATTCGAACAATCGGCGTGCCTCGTCTTCAACTCCAGTAAACACCACATGTCCATCCTTCACAACCATGGCCCCGGCCTTAGAAAAGCGCTGATCCACCGTATAGATTACGGCATGGTATACCAGCGGGTCGGCGCGGGTTTTATGAGGATGAATGTTCACAGGCGATCTATGTACGATGGATGGTTACAGCGTTGGCCTGAGCGGTAGGCATGAGGATCAGGTCGTTGATATTTGCGTGCGGAGGCAGCGTGGTTACGTAATAAATGCTTTCGGCAACATCTTCTGCTGTCAAGGGCTTGAAACCATTATAAACCTGATCTGCTTTGGCCTGATCCCCTTTGAACCGGACCACGGAGAACTCCGTCTCCACAGCTCCGGGATGAATGGCAGTCACGCGAATGCCATGCTTCACCGTATCGATGCGCATGCCCTGACTGATAGCATCGACGGCATGTTTTGTGCCGCAGTATACGTTGCCATTGGGGTAGACTTCCTTGCCAGCGATGGAACCAATATTGATCACGTGTCCTTTGCCATTTTCTATCATCAATGGCAGTACGTTCCGGGAAACGTAAAGCAATCCTTTGATGTTGGTATCAATCATCCGCTCCCAGTCATCCACCACCCCTTCCTGAATGGTATTCAGTCCTACTGCAAGTCCGGCGTTGTTCACAAGCACATCTATGTTGCGCCATATATCCGGTAAACTGCTGATGGCGTTTTCCACCTCCTTTTGATCGCGAACATCAAAAGTGAGGGGGAGTACTTTCAAATCATATGCCTTCTCAAGGTCATCGCAGAGCGTGCGCAGCCGATCCTCCCTGCGCCCGGTGATGATGAGGTTGTATCCGTTTTTTGCAAAGCAATGCGCAGCACCCATACCGATGCCTGACGTCGCACCGGTTATCAGAGCGATCCTGGTCATAATTAAAATCGATTTAAGAAACAGATTTGCGGAACTTTGCCACTATTTTCCGCTGATCAATGATAAGTAAAAATATCATCACCCAAAAGGGGAGGGCAGGAATTTTATATCGCACCAACGCCCCGATCACCGGCGTGGTCAAACCTATAACCGTGAAGAATATCAGAGAGAAAGACAAGCATAGCAACAGCATATTCCAACCCTCGCGACCAGGCCATGTGGCATACCGGCAGGCATATAGGATGATCAGTAACAACAGAATATTTTCCATTGCAGCCAGGAGGGTCAATGCCCCATCCGCACTCCATGGAAAAGGACGAAAAAGGGTCGTGAACAAAGCAGCGGGAGCCGCCTTCAGGAGGCCGGTAAATGAGGGCTCCAATTCTTCTGCAGAGATGGCACTTCCCGCATCCCAGTATTCCAGCATCTGAATAAAATCCTTTTGCTTGCCATGGATGGTGGCAATAAGATTATAGTTGTCAGACCATCTCCCCATGTTGGCCATCACACTGATCATGACCACATGCACCATCAGGTAAACCCATCCGGTCCGGACACGCGGCAACCACAGGCAAATGGCATAAGAAATCAAACCTGGCAACAATGCGATCAACACATAGACCTTGGTGATCACCATCAAGCCCAACATGACCAGTATGGTGAGAACACTTGCTACAGGACGCTTACCTGCGCGATAAGAATGCAGACCATAAAAAAGAAAGCCCATGGCAAACATGACCAGGCCTTCCTTTAACACACCCGACGACCAGAACAGCACGGAAGGTATCAATACCAGCACACCTGCGAGAAGTTTCTCCCTCCCCGCAAAAAAGGATTTAAATGAAGCGAACAAGGCGGCAAGCCCGGAAAGGGTCATAAAATTCATCAGCACATTGTGCACGTGATAATGTCCTTGTGACACCAGCATCATCAGGGCATTCAACCGGATCATGGTGCGGTTGTCGTTATATAAATTGTGGTTGAAATCCTTGTACCAGTTATTCATGGTGTTGTAGTAGATGTCAAACACCGGCCCGTCATTTCCGATTCCCGTGATGATCTTCAAATAATGAAGGGGATGATCGGGTATGGCTTGAAAGACCACCAGGGCATCATCGAAATACCGAAATATGTCACTGGTACATCGGTCGGTGTAGTACCAGGTGTATAGGGCCCACAACGCTATACCGGCACATACCTTCAGCAAAAACAACCCCTGCCATATGCGCGGTGTCAAGCCGCTGTCGCGAAACAATGGTATTCGTGGTAACAGCCATGTCAGTGCAAAAAGCCATGTTATGGTGAGGACAATGCCCATGTGCTAAAGGTATAGAAAGAATAGATGACGAGGAAGGCGGGTTCTACTTCAGAATGTAGATCTTATTTGGTGCGAATTCCTTAACGTAAAACCAATATTTGCGGGATTCCTCATTCATATTTTTCCAATAATCGCCATAACCGTATGGGAAATAACCGGAGTAGCCGTTAACTGTTTTCAAACCATATGTTTGGGCAGCCAGCATGGCATCAATATGGTAAAAAACCTTAACTGTACCTGTATCAGTCGGCTCATATGAGAACAGCGCTCCGGGCGGTAAATCTTTTAGTTTTTGTTCTACATAAGCTATGGCTTCCTGAGATTTTATCTTGGATTGGCGGTACGACTGTTCAGACCGGTAACTGTTGTCTAAGACCAGCAGTCCCAAGCATCCGATAAAAATCAGCCCGGACCATTTTGAATATCTGCGAAACAAAGGCCGCAGTACAAAGGAGGTTGCGATGGCAAAAAACAAAAGCTCAACATTGATGATCCTTGCCACCTGTCTTATAGAGGCAAATCCATCCAGACGTGACAGGTACATGTAAAGGGAAGCCGACCTTATTTTAACAAATAACACCATCATCAGAATTCCTGACCCGAACACCATTAGCAATAGCGGATCATTGGCATCGTCAGTTAGCCAGGTGCAGCGCCATTTTCTTACAAGGACCACTATTATCATTACCAAAATGCACATAGTGGCAATACCGCCGGCAAATATCTGATGGTGCCACCATGCTTCTTCCCGATCAACACCGAATTCGGTAAGCACTTTCCATATACTGCCTGAATGGGCAAAGAAATGCGATGTGATCGTTGGAACCGTGCTAAGGATTGTTTCATGTGAAGGCAAACTGGCTAAATCCATCTGTCTGGCATAAATATTTAGAAGCGGATACAGCATCAACACATTGATGAGCAAAGCCAATACCATCTGCTTCATCCAATTTTTACTGTGCGCTTTTTCCAGCAGAACACGTCGGTATTTGATAATCATCCACAGGTATAAAATCGTCATGGGAATGATCAATAGCAAGCCCAGATACATGCCACAATAAAACTCATAAACTACAAACCCAAGTGCCAATGCAAAATAGACGGGCTGATATCTTCTCATAAAGAGCATAGACATCCAAAAGGCTAATGGAATGGGGAACCGGGAGAAAGTCTGGATGTGGCTCATTTGAGATTGTAGCGCAATGGAGTAGGCAAACACCAATGCACCCAACACCGCTGCCTTTGCATTACGGGTCCAATAGAACAGGAAGAGGTAACATGCGGTAAAATTCAGTGCCGATAATAAATGAAACCAACACTGAAAAGATGTATGCCGATCCAGCCCCAACATTCTGAAGAGACCATAAAAAGGAGAGGCACCCAAAAGATTGTCGGCATAGGCGATAACGTGCGGCTCAGGATACATAAATGGCGCATCCCAATAATCTTTGACCCAGCCGCGAAAAAAAAGTGTCGCATGTTCAACCAGGTACATGTTGAAACGTGCATCGCCAAAGTCTCCCGGAAAATAGGCAAAGTCCCTCCCTGTAACCGGAAGTCCCAAAAAATAAAAACCGGCCAACAGACCCACGACAAAGGGCCAATGGGTGCAGGCGAAGCAAGAGATGCGGTTCATTTGTGGTCCATTCGAATTAGTGTCTCCGCGTTTCGGTCTTTGCAAATTAGAAAATATCCTGTAATACAGATTAAGTTGATTCGCATGGCTCACACGCTGGTCCGTACACCGGGAGGCAGAGGGTAGATGTTGGACGGAAGACAATAGACATTAATCAACTCCCGGATAAGTCATCGGTTGCCCCGAAGCTAACGACATACAGCCTCAAACTTTAAACCTCAAACTTTAAACCCCAAACCTCAAACTTTCTCTATCTTTGCGCTTCATTCAAACAGATATGGAACACACCACCGAACAGCAGACGGAAGCAAACCTGGAGATTGCCAAAAAACTTGGCCTCCTGCCCGAAGAATATGATCGCATCTGTGAAATCCTGGGCCGCAGTCCGAATTTTACCGAATTGAGCATATTTTCCGTGATGTGGTCAGAACACTGTTCGTATAAGAATTCCATCACCTGGTTGAAGACCCTGCCGAAAAAAGGACCGCATATGCTTGCGGAAGCCGGTGAGGAAAATGCGGGACTTGTTGATATCGGAGACGGACAAGCATGTGCCTTCAAGATCGAATCCCATAACCACCCTTCCGCCATCGAACCATACCAGGGAGCGGCAACCGGCGTGGGTGGCATCAACCGGGATATCTTTACGATGGGTGCACGCCCCATTGCACAACTGAACTCATTGCGCTTCGGTAACCCCGAACTGGACCGCACAAAATGGTTGGTGAAAGGTGTGGTGAAAGGCATCGGTGACTACGGCAACTCTTTCGGTATCCCTACCGTTGGCGGAGAGGTTTATTTTGATGAATGTTACAATACCAACCCGCTGGTTAATGCCATGTCTGCAGGAATCGTCAATGTCAATGAAACGGTTTCGGCAACATCGGAGGGCGTGGGCAACCCGGTTTTCATTGTAGGTTCCGCCACAGGAAAGGATGGTATCCATGGTGCCACATTCGCTTCCGAGGATATTACCGAAGCATCCACTGAGAAAATTCCCGCTGTACAGGTAGGTGACCCCTTCCAGGAAAAGTTACTGCTGGAGGCCAGTATGGAAGTGATCCAAACCGGTGCTGTTGTAGGTATGCAGGACATGGGTGCCGCCGGCATCACATGCTCTACTTCAGAAATGTCTGCCAAAGGAGAGCACGGCATGGTCATCTATCTCGACAAAGTACCTACGCGACAAGACCACATGAAGCCGTTTGAGATTCTGCTTTCCGAATCCCAGGAACGTATGCTGATCGTTGTAAAGAAGGGCCGTGAAGCTGATGTACAGGCTGTGTTCGATAAATGGGATCTGAACTGTACACAGATCGGAGAAGTCACCGAGGGTGGTCGTCTGCAATATTATATGGAAGGCGAACTGGTGGCGGACGTGCCTGCTCATGACCTGGTACTCGGCGGCGGCGCACCCGTCTATGAACGTGAATACAAAGAGCCGGCTTACTACAGCGAAACAAAGAAATTCAATATCTCACAGATAGAAACACCTTCAGATCTTAAATCTGTTGCGGATTCCCTCATCTCCCATCCGAATATCGCTTCCAGGAAGTGGGTGTATAAGCAATACGACAGCATGGTGGGTACCGTGAACATGAGCACCAACCATCCATCAGATGCGGCTATCGTAAACATCAAAGGAAAAGATAAAGCCCTGGCCCTGACGGTGGACTGCAACAGTCGTTATGTACACGCCGATCCCGAAGAAGGATGTGCCATTGCGGTGGCAGAGGCCGCCAGAAACATCGTATGCTCCGGAGGAGAACCCAGTGCCATCACCAACTGCCTGAACTTTGGCAATCCATATGTTCCGGAAGTATACTGGCAATTTGTCCATGCGATCAAGGGCATGGGCAAAGCCTGTTTGAAATTCCAGACACCGGTGACCGGCGGGAATGTCAGCTTCTATAATCAGTCCAACATCCAGGGAAAGGTGGAGCCCGTGTTCCCCACACCCACCATTGGCATGCTGGGCATTGTGAAAAGCAAAGCACATCAAACCCCTATGGGATTCCAGAATGAGGGGGATGTCATTTACCTGCTTGGTCATGAAAAGAACGACATCAACTCATCGGAATATTTGTACTCCTGGCATAAAGTAAAGCTATCTCCCACCCCCTATTTCAACCTGGATGAAGAATACCTGCTTCAGCAAACCCTGATCAGCAGTATTCGGAAAGGGCACATCAGGTCTGCCCACGATTGCTCGGATGGTGGACTGTATGTTACGCTGGCAGAATGCGCCATGGTAAACGGCCTTGGAGCGGAGATCAGCACCAACGACGCCATTCGTAAGGATGCCTGCCTCTTCGGTGAAGCACAAAGCCGGGCAGTGGTTAGCATAGACCCAGGTCAGGAGCAAAAAGCAACGGATCACTGGAAAGAAGCCGGACTAAACTTCAGGAAACTGGGTGTAGTAACAGGCAAAGCTCTGTTGATCGACGGTGAATCATACGGTTCGGTTGATGCCATTCGTGAGAAGTATGACAATGCCCTGGGCAACCTGTTGAAAGGCGCTGCAGGTAATTAGTCACTCTTCCATCACCACCACTTCCACACGGCGGTTCATGATGTTGGCCGCTTCTGTGAATCCCCTGACCAAAGGCCGTGTATTCCCATAGCCCTTGCAGTACATCCGATCTTCATTTATACCGTGTTTTGAAAGATATTTAAAGACCATCTTTGCGCGCGCAACAGACAAGTTATAATCGTTGGCGCAGCATACGTGTCCTTCGATAAGTATCTTCACGGTGGGGTGTTTCTTCATGAACCGCACCAATTCTTTGAGGGTAGGTTCGGACTCGGGCAGCGGAATGGCCTGTCCACCGACAAAATTCACATTCTTCAGTTTCAGGCGTTGGCCTGCCTTTACCTCTGCATCTTCGGAAAACACCAGGGGTCCGGTCGTTTCGGGCTCGGGCACTTCTTCCAGAACCTCTTTCACCGTATCAGGCGGCGTTGTCACCACAACCGGTGGTCGCCGGATAAAGATGACTTCTGCCCTTCGGTTCTGCGCTTTCCCCTGATCCGTTCCATTATCGGCAACAGGCATAAGCTCCCCTTTTCCATCGGTCATGATTGGAACAGTGACACCAAGGTCCTTCAATACCTGGCTAATAGATGTTGCCCTTCTTATGGACAACTCCATGTTTGAATTCATACTGCCTATGCTATCACAATATCCGACGATCTTCACAGTAACAATATCCGCTGGATCGGCCTTCCCCCATGCCACCTCCACACGATGCCTGGCTTCCGCTCCAGGATTTGCATCTCCCGATTCAAAGTATAGCGTAAGATCTGGGGATTGGCCGAACATCATACCAACAGAGCATAGCAGCATCCACACCATCATCCATTTCATCATACATTCCGATTTAATCCAAATCATTCAATAAAAAAAACTATTGCATGACGCATAAGAAAATCATAAGATACCGATTGTTTGCTTTGGAATAGGTTCTTGATTTTCTAGTGCGGGATAACCCCAGCTAATACATATAGTTCAGCGCGAAAAGCGCTTCCTAATGCATAATCTGGGTTAAACATCCGTCAACATAACGATCCCCACTCCCCAAAGTAACAGCGGCTCCAGCAGTCCTGCCTACTGCCTACTGCCTACTAACTACTAACTACTTCGGCGCTATCCTCAACAGGAACATGGCGAAAATCCCGAAAAGAAGGTTAGGAATCCATACAGCAATAAAGGGAGGCATACCGCCCTGAATGGCAAAGGTTGTGAAGACCTGCATGAATAAGATATAAGCGAAGCTGATCACCAATCCGAGCAGGATATGCAGACCCAGGCCTCCCCGGGTTTTCCGGCTTGCAATGGCCACGGCGATCACCGTGAGAATAAAGGTGGCGAAGGGAAATACCTCACGCTTGTATTTCTCCACAAGGGAATACTCTATGAGCGTTGAACCCCGCATCTTTTCTTCCTTGATATAGAGATCAAGCGCCTCATAGTCCATGGTCTCCACGTTGTTCTCGCGCCTCTTGAAATCAACCGGATACAAATTCAATACCGTATCCATCTTGTGTCCACGTGAGAGCACCTCCCCGTTTTCAGTGAACTGCCGTAACCGGTAATTCTCAAGGCTCCAGAATTTCCCGATCGAATCCCACCGGGCAAAATCAGCCAGGAGTTTATATTCCAGCCGACCATCCTCAATCACCTCCAGGGAGAACTTATAGCCCACATCTACCTGGTTATTGTAACTCTCAAAAAACACGAAATGTCCTGGCTCAATCTGCCGGTGAATGTTGCGGTAATTAAATCGGTAAGGGTTCAGGATGTACCGGTCTTCAAACGCCAGGCGCTTGGCATTGGACGGTGGGATCACCCAGTTATTCAATACAAAAGACGTGGATGCGATGACCAGACTGGCCAGCATGTACGGATAAAGAAGGCGACCAAAACCTACCCCGCTACTCAAAATGGCCACGATCTCCGTGTTACTGGCCATGCGTGATGTGAAATAGATGACGGCAATGAATGTGAAAAGCGGACTGAACAGATTGGCAAAATAAGGGATGAAGTTGAGGTAGTAATCCAGTATGATCTCATCGATCGGGGCTTGCTTTTCAATAAAGTCATCCACCTTTTCAGTGATATCAAAAACAACGGCAATAAGAATGATCAGGGTGATCGAGAAAATGAACGTCCCCAGAAACTTACCGATAATATATCTGTCAATGATCTTCACGGATCAAAGATACAAATGTGGATGAGGCGTGAAATCTTTCTTCATAACCAAGCATTTCTGACCTTATTTACAATGCAATTCTGAAGAACAGAACAGCCATAAGGGAATGGGTTTTCGACGCTTAATCACTAATATTGTGCCATGAACAGTCAAACCAAATAAAGAGGATGAAGCAATTTCTGAAATTCACATTGGCGTCCGTAGTGGGAATCTCTATTGTCATAGGCTTGATGTTCCTCGTGTTTATTGGCATTGTTGCCACCTTAGGTCAGAAAGAAGCGGTACACCTGGAAGATCCGTCAGTCCTGCACCTCACCCTTCCATATCCCATCCATGACCGGGGTTCAAATAATCCCTTCGACAGGATCGGAATAAACGGACTTCCCCAGGGAGAGATATATGGTTTACATGATATCATTCGCGCTATCAAGTATGCCGGAGAAGATGAGAAGATCAAAGGAATTTACCTGGATGTTTCATTGCTGCAAGCCGGGATGGCATCTGTGGAAGAACTCCGGAATGCCCTGATCAATTTCAAGGCCACCGGCAAATTCATTGTAGGTTATAGTGAGATCTATACGCAGAAATCTTATTACCTGGCTTCAGTGGCCAATGACCTGTTTCTGAATCCCGCCGGTGTCATCGAGTTCAAAGGGCTGAGTGCGCAGGTGCAATTCTACAAAAGAGCGCTTGAAAAGTTGGGCGTGGATATTCAGGTGATCCGCCATGGACAGTTCAAAAGTGCTGTTGAACCGTTCATGCTGGACAGCATGAGCCCCGCCAACCGGGAGCAGAATTATGTGCTCGTACACTCCATCTGGGAACAGCTCACCGGTGATATTTCTATGAGCCGCGACATCCCCGCCGGTACGCTTAATAATATTGCAGACTCCATATTGATCCGTCGCCCTGACGATGCACTCAAACACCACCTTGTGGATGATCTGCTGTATGAAGATCAGGTGATGGATGTACTCAAGGAAAACTGCGGACTGGATGAAGACGGCACACTATATCTCGTTTCCCTCGATCGTTTCCTGAAAGCGCCGGGACATATACAAACACCACGCCCGAAAGATAAGATCGCGGTGATCTATGCCATGGGCACCATTCAGGGAGGGAAGGCTTACGACGCTGAGACCATGGGATCAGCCAAGATGGCTTCAACCATTCGAAGCGCGCGCAAAGACCCATCGGTCAAAGCAATTGTGCTGCGCATCAACTCACCAGGAGGAAGCGCCCTGGCATCAGATGTCATATGGCGTGAACTCGTGCTGGCACGCATTGAGAAACCCCTTGTGGTTTCCATGGGAGACGTGGCCGCTTCAGGAGGGTACTATATCGCATGTGCCGCCGATACGATCGTTGCCAGTCCGTTTACCATCACAGGTTCCATCGGTGTATTCGGCATCCTGCCCAACCTTCGCCAGTTGATGGAGGAGAAACTCGGTATCGACTTTGACACGGTGAACACCAATCCGTATGCGGATTTCGGCAATATTTCCCGACCGTTGTACTACCGTGAACGACAAGCCATACAGGATATGGTTGAGTTCATTTATGATGATTTCCTTGAAAAAGTGTCGGACGGAAGAGGCATTAAAAAAGCACTGGTGGACAGCATCGGACAGGGTCGTGTTTGGAGTGGTTCAAGCGCAAGGAAGATAGGCCTGGTGGATATGTTCGGAGACCTGGACATGGCCGTCGAGGTCGCTGCGGATATGGCCAAGCTGGAGTCATATCGCATCGTGGATCTTCCGGAACAAAAAGAGTTTTTGGAAAAACTGATGGAAGACTGGTCGGGAAGTATGACCCAATACTCCCTGGAACAACAGCTAGGCCCGCTCAGCAAACATGTAAAGACCATTGATTTTCTGAAAAACACCAAAGGTGTGCAAGCATTGATCCCTTACAACATCGACATCGAGTAAACCTATGCCTTCAAACAAAGAGATCGCTGCGGA
The DNA here is from genome assembly GCA_020435415.1 of Flavobacteriales bacterium. Classification (NCBI taxonomy): domain Bacteria; kingdom Pseudomonadati; phylum Bacteroidota; class Flavobacteriia; order Flavobacteriales; species Flavobacteriales bacterium. The sequence goes on along the minus strand of JAGQZQ010000020.1, from coordinate 29,319 downwards.
TTTTCACCTGCTGGGTAAACTGTCGGACCTGCACGGAGAAAATCCATTCAAAGGTAAATCATACGCCAACGCCGCCTTCCGCATCGAACGATTGGAACAACCACTCGATGCGCTGACGCCGGAACGTATTTCATCCATTGATGGTATCGGACCGGCCATTGCGGAAAAGATCGCCGTGGTGCTGAAAGGTGAAGAGATTCCCGCCCTGACAAAGTTGCTCGAAAAAACTCCGGAAGGAATACTGGATATCATGCAGATCAAGGGTCTGGGACCAAAAAAAGTGCGTACAATCTGGCATGATCTCAACATAGAAAGTGTTGGAGAATTACTGTATGCATGTTATGAAAACAGACTTACAAGCCTGAAGGGCTTCGGAGCAAAGACACAGGACCAGGTGATCCGCTCCATCGAGTTCATGCAACAGAACAGGAACAAGTTCCACTATGCCACCGCCGAGGCCGTATTTGAATTGGTAAAAGAACAGCTGGAGCAAACCGGACTCACCCAGAAGATAGATATGACCGGACCGCTGAGACGAAGGTGTGAAGTGGTCACAGCAGTTGACCTTCTGGTTTCAACAGATGATGAAGGTACATTGCGCAGTCGCCTTCTCACATTATTTCCTGACATTTCTACGGAAAGTCCGTTTTCATTTACCGGACCGGGTGGTGTTCCCGTTCAACTGCATCTTGCTTCATCCGAAGATTGGGTGCATGAATTATTTATCTCCACCGGTCCGGATGAACACACCGCTAAGTTCACCCCCGACAAAAACGTTCCATCGGAGGAAGACATTTATACGATTGCCGGAAGTCCATACGTGGTGCCGGAACTGAGAGACCTGGATCCACAGTTCCCTCCAGCACCGGATGACCTGCTTAAAGTTAAAGACCTGAAGGGCATCCTGCACGTACATTCCACTTACAGCGACGGTCTTCATACCCTGGAGGAAATGGCCACCAGGTGCAAAGAACTGGGCTATGAATACCTGGGCATATGCGACCATTCACAGTCTGCATTTTATGCCAATGGCCTCAAGGCCGACCGCATTAAAAAGCAACACGAAGAGATCGAACGGTTGAATGAAAAACTCTCACCGTTTGTTATTTTCAAAGGCATAGAATCCGACATCCTGAACGATGGTTCGCTGGACTATGAAGATGCCGTATTGGAAAGCTTTGACTTTATCGTGGCCAGCGTGCATTCCAATCTGAAAATGGATAAGGAAAAAGCAACACGGCGAGTACTGAATGCCGTATGCAATCCACACACCACCATACTGGGACACATGACCGGTCGCTTGTTGCTATCGCGCGAAGGATACCCGCTGGACCACGAACAGATCATAGAAGCATGCCGCGATCATGGTGTGGTTATTGAACTGAATGCACACCCATACCGGCTGGACATCGATTGGCGATGGATTCCACGGTGCATCGAAGCAGGGGTTAAAATATCCGTGAATCCGGATGCACACCAGATGGATGGCCTCACCGACGTGCGATATGGTTGCCTGGCCGGACGCAAAGGTGGACTACTCAGAAGCATGACCTTCAACACACAATCTGCAGAGGAGGTAGGTGCTTTTTTTAAAGGCCGTCATTGAGGGCATTCATTCCGGCAGACTGGACTATCCCCTTTTTCTTTTCTATATTAGCGAACCACACCGCACAACATGGCGCTGATCAATTCCTTCATATCCTGGCTCATGAAAAAGAGGATCCACCAGATCGAACTTTTCATGAAGTATCCGAACGAAGTTCAGAAGGAACTTTTCAAAAAACTGATATACACCGCCAGCTTCACCGAATGGGGTAAAAAGTACAACTACCGAAGCATAGAGACCCCCGAAGAATTCCGCCAGCGCGTGCCTGTCCAGGATTATGAAAGCCTGAAACCATACATCAAGCGAGTGATGAATGGCGAGCAACAAGTTCTATGGCCTACGGAAATCAAATGGTTTGCCAAGTCATCAGGAACGACACAAGACAAATCCAAGTTTATTCCGGTAACCACGGAGTCGCTGGAAGAGTGCCATTTCAAAGGTGGCAAGGATATGTTGTCGCTTTACTTCAACAACCACCCGGATGCGCGTTTGTTCACAGGAAAATCACTGGCCCTGGGAGGTAGTCATCAGATCAACCAGTTCAGCAATGAATCATATTACGGCGACCTTTCCGCGATCATCATTCAGAACTTGCCGTTCTGGGCGGAGTTCTCCCGCATCCCGCATAAGGCCATTGCCCTGATGGATCAATGGGAGCAAAAGATCGAGAAGATGGCCACTGCCACCATACACGAAAATGTAACAAGCATATCCGGCGTGCCTTCCTGGACACTTGTGCTGATCCAGCACATCCTGGAGAAGACCGGAAAAAAAGATATCCGTGACATATGGCCTAATCTGGAAGTTTTCTTCCATGGAGGTGTGAGTTTCACCCCGTATCGTGATCAATTTTCAAAACTGATCTCAGGTAAGCTGTGTTACATGGAAACCTATAACGCTTCCGAAGGTTACTTCGGCATTCAGGATACCACCGGCTCAGATGACCTGTTGCTCATGTTGGACTATGGCATCTACTATGAGTTTTTACCCGCAAACCGGGTGAACGATCCGTCCGCTCCGGTGATCGGCTTGGATGAAGTGGAAACGGGTGTAAACTATGCCCTGGTGATCAGCACCAATGGCGGACTGTGGCGATACCTGATCGGAGATACGGTGGTGTTTACATCAACCAATCCATACCGCATCCGCATTACCGGAAGAACAAAAAGTTTCATCAACGCGTTTGGAGAAGAACTCATCATTGACAATGCAGAACAGGCATTGGCGATCGCATCCGAAAAAACCAATGCAGAAATTCAGGAATACACAGCCGGTCCGGTTTATTTTGAGAACGGCCAGGCAGGCGGACACGAATGGCTGATCGAATTCAAGCAGGCACCGGACAGCCTGGCCTACTTTACAGAGGTATTGGACAATGCCCTGAAAAGCCTTAATTCCGATTACGAAGCCAAACGGTTTGGTGATCTTGCCTTGCAAAAACCATTGGTCCACACGATGCCGGCCGGCTCATTCTACAACTGGATGAAAGGCCGCGGAAAACTCGGCGGTCAAAACAAGGTTCCCCGGCTTTCCAACGACCGCCGGTTCATAGATGACATACTGAGTAAAAATGAACCCGGCCAACAGCGACCGGCGATCTGATCTACATGATGTCTTTTTCTACCCTGGTCTTCACCTTGTCGGCACTCCTGTCACAGGACACACTCTCCCTGACCGCGGAGCAACAAGTCACCCAAATCCGGGGCGAACATATTTTCGCAGATCACATGGGATCTGTTTATGTGGTGCACGGTGAAGAAGTAAAACGTTTTCGGATGAATGCACCGGATCAGGTCGCTACATTCAGCCAAAAAAACTCTGGCACACCGTCATTCCTGGATGTGACCAACCCACTCAAACCTTTGCTTTTCTATCCTGATTTTATGCAGGTGCAATTGCTGGACAGACAACTGGCGGCCATGGGACCACCCATTGCACTGGATCAGGCAGGCTACCCGCTTACACAACTCATCTGTACCTCCCACAACAACGGATATTGGATCTATGATCCGGAGAAACAAGCCATCGTCAGACTGGACAACGATTGGAAACCCACGGGACAAAGCGGAAGTTTACTGCAGCTCATGGAAAAAGCCCCGAAACCTTATTGGATACAACAAGCCAACAATAAGGTTTATCTGGGTGATCACAACAACGGTATCCTGGTTTTTGATATTTATGGAACGTGGCTTCACACCCTTCCGATACTGGCACCCGATCGGTTCAAAGTGGTAGGGGATGAACTGCATTATGTGGTGAATGGCATGTGGCACATCCATGACATGATCAGAAACACGGAAGTGAAATATGCGCTTCCCCATGAAGAAATATCCGATTTCACCATTGCGGGTGACAGGTTGTACATACTTGGTCCGAAAGGAATTTTTTCCTTTCGTGCTCAGCTACCTAAAAAATAATCAGGATGCCTTGAAATAGGCCTGATTTGGTGTACGGACCTAAGGGATAATTTGTATTTTAGACCATCATTAATTGACGCTTATGCACATTGCCGTAGCAGGAAACATCGGTTCCGGAAAAACCACACTCACCTCTCTCCTCTCCAAACACTATAAATGGGAAGCCCATTATGAGGATGCGGATGAAAATCCATACCTGAACAATTTCTACGATGATATGCAGCGCTGGTCATTCAATCTGCAGATTTACTTCCTCACCAACAGGTTCAGTAACATCCGCGACATTCATACCTCAGGGAAGAATGTGATCCAGGACCGCACGATCTATGAAGATGCACACATCTTCGCACCGAACCTTCACGCCATGGGTCTGATGACTACGCGGGATTTTGAAACATACGGACAACTTTTCCAGCTCATCGACGGACTGATCAGTCCACCCGACCTGCTGATTTACCTTCGCGCGTCCGTACCCACCCTGGTAAGTCAGATCCAGAAGCGTGGGCGGCCATACGAAGAAACCATCCGCCTGGACTACCTGAAACGCCTCAACGAAAGGTACGAAGCCTGGATCACATCCTATGACCGTGGCAAAATGATCACGGTAGATGTAGATGACAACAAGTTCCCCGAATCAAAGGAAGACCTGGGTAAGATCATCCAGCGTATCGATGGGGAAGTACACGGGTTGTTTGAGAAATAGTAGGTAGTACCTGGTAGATAGTAGTTAGTCACATCCCCAGAGGCTCCAAGAGATCCCCTGCCCGCGTTCGGCGAAGGTTGAACCTTCGTCGGGCTATCCTGTAACTTTCAGCTACTCCCTGAAAATGTCTCGGAAGCGTTTGGTGCATAGCTAATGGAAAACGGACAGTGGACATCAGACAGCGCTCACATCAGGCTAATGGTGGGCAACTTTAAATCTTAAACCTTTAACCAGTTCCGGTTGGCTACAAATGTCATTCTGAAAAACGGAAGCCAACCACGCAACGGAACAACCACAAACTAGAAACCAGAAACTTTAAACTTTCCGCCCGCGTTCGGCGAAGGTTGAACCTTCGTCGGGTTATTCTGTAGCTTTCAGCTACTCCCTGAAAATGCCCCGGAAGTGTTTGGTGTATAGCTAATAGAATACAGACAGTGGACATCAGACATCGCTCACATCAGGCTAATAGTGGGCAACTTTAAACCTTAAACCTTTAACCAGTTCCGGTTGGCAATAAATGTCATTCTGAAAAACGGAAGCCAACCACGCAGCGGAACAACCTCAAACCACCCACCTCCGCTAAAGCTTCAGCGGGCAATGCAAACTAGAAACCAGAAACTCTAAACCTTCTGTCCAATCATCCTGATCCTCACTTTCACCCCGTCATAGATAAATTTATCTGCAAGATCAGGAAAGAAAGATTTCGACTTATACTTGATGTCGAACTTGGTGCGGTCGAATTGGAATTCCGTTTCTGCGATGATGGTACCACCTTCTTTCTGCTGGATTGTAATGGGAAGCTCAACATCACTTTGCTGAATGCCCTTGATGGTCATAGCTGCATTAACACCGAATCTCAGATTATCATTGGTGGCTGCGCTTACGACTTCAAGTATTGCCGTGGGGTAATTTTCCACATAAAAAAAATCCTCGCCTTTCAGATGATCGACGAGGTCTTTGTTTTTTTCGGGGTCTGTGATGTCTTCACAGGTAATGGACTTCATGTCCAGTGTGAAGGTGCCTGCATGCGGCAGGCCGTCCTTCACTATAAGTGTCCCTTCTGCCAGCGGTACATTTCCGTGGTGTGATCCGGTGGGTTTGTTTCCCGTCCACTGAACAGACGCCTGCTCCGTGGAGAACATATAGCTTCCGTCCGGAAGGACCGGCATCTGGCTGCTTTGCTCCATATTATTCTCAATGGGTGCTGCGGACTCATTTGTATCAACAGACTTCAAATCCAATGCGATACTCGGTGCGATAACGAGGGCCACCACGGACATCAGCTTCAGAAGGATATTCAATGACGGGCCGGAAGTGTCTTTAAAAGGATCTCCAACGGTGTCACCAACTACAGCGGCTTTATGCGCTTCGGAACCTTTGTAGTGTTTCTCACCATTGATGTCCACACCTTCTTCAAACATTTTCTTGGCATTGTCCCAGGCACCACCTGCGTTGGACTGGAAGATGGCCATCAATACGCCGGAAACGGTTACACCAGCCAACAGACCGCCAAGCATTTCAGCACCACCCAGGAAACCGGTCGCTACAGGAGCGGCGATGGCCAGCAATCCGGGCACCACCATTTCTTTGATAGATGCTTTGGTAGAGATCGCCACACACTTGTCATATTCCGCAACACCATCCGCTGCGTGGAATGTTTTTTGATCCACTTCACTCCATTCGGAAACCTCCTTATCCTTATTTGCAGGACTGTTCATTACATTAAGCGCAGCTTTCAGGGCAGGGATATCACGGAACTGGCGACGTACCTCTTCGATCATGGCCATGGCAGCTCTACCAACAGCATTCATCGCCATGGCAGAGAAAACGAATGGCAACATTCCTCCGAGGAAAAGACCTGCCATTACGGTAGGTTGTGAGATGTCAATGGAAGTGATGTTCGCTTGTTGCATGAAGGCAGCAAACAGGGCCAGTGCGGTAAGCGCAGCCGAACCGATGGCAAATCCTTTACCGATGGCAGCGGTGGTATTACCCACAGCATCCAGTTTATCCGTGATCTTACGAACATCTTTGGGAAGTTCACTCATTTCAGCGATACCACCTGCATTATCGGAGATCGGTCCGTATGCATCAACGGCAAGCTGAATACCAGTGTTGGCCAACATACCCACGGCAGCAATGGCAATACCATAAAGTCCGGCGAACTGATATGACACCAGGATGGCTGCCGCAATAAGAATAACAGGAATAGCGGTAGACATCATACCCACACCTAATCCGGCGATGATGTTGGTGGCAGAACCTGTCACCGACTGACGCACGATGGATTTTACGGGTGGTGTACCGGTACCTGTATAATATTCAGTGATCTTTCCGATACCCAGTCCGGCCACCAGACCTGCAATGGTACTCAGAAACACACCCATGGAAGTATATACCGTTCCGCCTGTAGTCCAGGTTTCCGGCAACAATTTGTCGATAATAAAATAGGATGCGATGATCATCGCAATAGCAGATCCGAATTCACCAATGTTCAGTGCGGTATGCGGATTACCACCTTCCTTCACCTTCACAAAGAAAGTTCCGAGTATGGACATGATGATACCTACAGCTGCGAGCGCCATTGGCAGCAACACAGCTCCGAGACCATTAAACTGTCCGGCGAACTCCGGAATACCCACAAAGGCGGCACCCAATACCATGGTACCGATAATGGAACCGACATAGGATTCAAAAAGATCAGCACCCATACCGGCCACATCACCTACGTTGTCACCAACGTTGTCGGCAATGGTAGCAGGGTTCAACGGATGGTCCTCAGGGATACCGGCTTCAACCTTTCCGACGAGGTCCGCACCAACATCGGCAGCCTTGGTATAAATACCGCCGCCAACACGTGCAAACAGGGCAATGGAAGATGCCCCAAGTGAAAATCCTGCCAATACATTCAATACTTTACCAATCGAGTCGAAAGAAACACCCCAAAGCTCTGTATACAATAAGAAGAGGCCGCTCAAACCAAGCACACCCAGACCAACAACGCCCATGCCCATAACGGAACCACCTGCAAAAGCCACTTCCAGGGCCTTACCCAGGGAGGTACGTGCTGCATTGGTGGTACGTACATTGGCTTTGGTTGCCACACGCATACCCAGGTAACCTGCCAGGGCGGAACAAAGTGCACCCACCACAAACGACAATGCCACCAAAGGGTTGGAAGACTCACCTTCGCTCATGCCTTTAAAGGCCAGCAATATGGCAACACCTATCACAAAAATGCTGAGTATCTTGTACTCCGCTTTCAAAAATGCCATTGCACCTTTGGCAATGTTGGCGGCTATTCGAGCCATTCTTTCTCCGCCGACTTCCTGCTTGGATACCCAGGCGCTTTTCCAAATAACAAATAAGAGTGCTACTATACCGAATAGGGGCAAAATGAGCGACAACTTGTCCATAATTTAATTTCTGATTTTACGACTACTGACTACTACCCGGTTATGAAAACCGGCTCATTAAGGCGGGCAAAGATATCACATTCGTGTGATTAAAAAAACAGAAAACGGCTTGCAGGTCATGCAAGCCGTTCAGTCTTAATGCTTATGCAACGTAAAGTACACTTTTTGCTGCTTCAATGATGCGTTCTGCATTGGGCAGGTATGCATCGATCAGGGTTGGCGCATACGGCAGCGGAACATCCCTTCCCGTAACCCGAAGCACCGGAGCATCCAGGTAATCGAATGCATCTTTCTGCACTTTAAAGGCCACTTCTGTAGCAATGTTGCCCAATGGCCAGGATTCTTCAATAACAACCAGTCGGTTGGTTTTCTTCACCGATTCAATGATCGTAGGATAATCTACCGGGCGAACACTCCTCAGGTCGATGACCTCGGCGCTGATATTCATTTTTTCCAGTTCAGCAGCTGCCTGATGTACGGCTTTCATGATTTTTCCGAAACCAACGAGGGTGATATCCTTTCCTTCTTTCTTTACCTCTGCAACACCAATGGGGATCAGGTATTCCCCTTCGGGAACCTCTCCTTTATCACCATACATCTGCTCGGATTCCATAAAGATCACCGGATCATCATCACGGATAGCGGATTTCAGCAACCCTTTTGCATCCGCAGGATTGGAAGGTACGATCACCTTCAGTCCGGGACAGTTGGCATACCAGCTCTCAAATGCCTGAGAATGCTGTGAACTCAACATTCCGGCTGATGCAGTAGGACCACGAAAGACAATGGGTACATTATACTGACCACCGGACATGGACATCATCTTCGCAGCCGAGTTGATCACCTGATCGATGGCCACCAGCGAAAAGTTGAAGGTCATGAACTCGATCACCGGGCGTAGTCCGTTCATCGCGGCACCCACTCCTATACCGGCAAAACCCAGTTCGGAGATTGGGGTATCGATCACCCGTTTGGCGCCGAACTCATCCAGCATGCCCTGACTCACTTTATATGCTCCGTTGTACTCGGCGACTTCCTCGCCCATCAGGAAGATGCTCTCGTCTCTTCTCATTTCTTCGGTCAGTGCTTCGCGAAGTGCTTCTCTGAATTGAATTTCCCTCATTCTTTGCTGGAATTAAAATGTTGTCCGCGCAAAAATATAAATTCCCTGTCAATTCCCTACCAATAAAAAGAGGGTACTTATGCCCTTTTCGCATGCGTTCTGTTTCATTTTTTTTTTAAGGATCATTTCATTAAATTTGCGCTCCTTCAAATGACTAGCAAAGCAATCCAATGAATATACTCGTTTGCATCAGTAAAGCGCCGGACACCACGACGAAGATTCAGTTCGTGGACAACAACACCCGGCTCGACGGAAATAATGTGCAGTATATTGTTAACCCGTATGATGAGTGGTTTGCACTGGTACGTGCCCTTGAACTTACTGAAGCCGGTGGCGGACAGGTAACCATCATCAACGTAGGCAAGGCAGAAAATGATCCCGTCATCAGGAAGGCACTGGCTATCGGTGCCCATGAAGCGGTTCGGATAGATGGTGACGACCAGGACGGTTATTATGTGGCCGGACAGATTGCCGCATATGCCAAAGACAAAAACTTTGATCTCATCCTTCTTGGAAAGGAAACCATTGATTTTAACGGCTCCATGGTGGGTGGAATGATCGCCGCTATGCTGGACCTACCTTTCGTTTCGCTGGCTTCCAAGCTGGATGTAAACGGAACTTCTGCGACAATTTCCAGGGATGTCAAAGGAGGTGTGGAGGTGCTTGAGTGTGCAACACCTATGGTCATCAGCTGCGCCAAAGGTATGGCTGAAGCGCGCATTCCGAATATGAGAGGGATTATGGCCGCAAGAAGCAAACCGCTGAACGTGGTCCCTCCGGTAGCAGATATCAGTCCGCTGGCAACAGTTCAATCATATGCAACCCCTCCGCAAAAAACGGCCTGCAAAATGATCGATGCCGAAAATGCCGGTGAACTTATCAACCTATTACATAACGAAGCTAAAGTAATCTAAGCAATGGCCGTACTTGTTTTTTGTGATGCCTCTGAAGGTAAAATTGCCAAATCCGCCCTTGAAGCCCTTTCTTATGCGGCTGCCATCCCCGGTGCAGGAGATGTCATCGCCGTAACCTATGGTTCCGTCGGCGATGATGTGTTGTCCGGGCTCGGAAAGTACGGCGCTGCCAAGGTATTGGTGGCGAAGAACGGAAACCCTTCCGACCCCGGTTCAATGGCCAAAGCCATTGAGGGAGCGGCCAATGCCAACGGTGTCAATATCCTTGTATTTTCACACGATGCCAACGGAAAAGCCGTGGGTCCCATGGTCGCAGCACGCCTTAAAGCCGGTCTGGCCCCGGGTGCCATATCCTTGCCCGATACCGCCTCCGGATTTGTTGTTCAGTGCAATGCATTCTCCGGTAAAGCTTTCGCCTCCTACAATATTTCAAGCGATAAGAAAGTGATCAGTCTGATGCCAAACTCTTATCCGGTAACGGAAAAAGGTGGTCAGGCAACCGTTGAGGAACTTCCTACCGACAATCCGCGTATCAAGGTCGTGGAAGTGAAAAAATCAGAAGGCACCATCAATCTGCCCGAGGCTGAATTGGTGGTATCCGGTGGTCGCGGACTCAAAGGTCCCGAAAACTGGAATATCGTTGAAGAGCTGGCCGGCACACTCGGTGCCGCCACAGCCTGCTCAAGACCCGTCTCCGACATGGGATGGCGCCCGCACCACGAACACGTGGGACAAACCGGTATCGCCATCCGCCCGAACCTATACATTGCCATTGGCATTTCAGGGGCTATCCAGCACCTGGCAGGTGTCAACGGCAGCAAATGCATCGTAGTGATCAACAAGGATCCCGAAGCGCCCTTCTTTAAGGCGGCCGACTATGGGATCGTAGGTGACGCTTTTGAAGTGATTCCCAAACTGATTGATGCTGCAAAAAAACTGAGCGCCAATTAACCGGCGTACTTGAATCCAGCGGGGATGCCTAAAAAAGGGATGAAGAAAATAGAGCTTAATATTATCGGGCTGTCATACAGTCAGACGCAGTCTGGGGCCTATGCCCTCGTGTTAGGTGAAAACAAAGGGAAAAGACGGCTTCCTATCATCATAGGCGGTTTCGAAGCCCAGGCCATCGCCATTGAGCTTGAAAAAATGACGCCCAGCCGGCCACTCACCCATGACCTCTTCAAAAGCTTTGCAGAAACCTTTGATGTGGACGTCACGGAAGTGATTATCTACAACCTCGTGGAAGGCATTTTCTACTCAAAACTGATCTGTAGCCAGGGAAAGGAAGAATTTGAGATCGATGCCCGGACTTCAGATGCCATCGCCGTTGCCGTACGCTTTAACTGTCCCATTTATACATACGAATTCATTCTCTCCACCGCAGGCATCATCCTCGAAGAAGGCACCGATGAAAAAGCCGATGACGAAGAAGCTGTGGGAAAACTGGAGGCTGAAGATGGCAACTATCATCAATACAACCTTGAGGAACTGAAGAAACTGCTGGATGATGCCATCTCGGAGGAAGCGTATGAAAAAGCTACCCTGATTCGCGACGCGATCAAGGAACGCAAAAAGTCTTCCGGATGAAGCAGTACCTGGACCTGATGGAACTGGTGCTGAAAGAAGGCAACACCAAATCCGACCGGACCGGGACGGGTACGCTCAGTATTTTCGGACACCAGATGCGCTTTGACCTGCGCCAGGGGTTTCCGCTCCTCACCACCAAAAAGCTTCACCTCCGCTCCATTATCCATGAATTGATCTGGTTCCTGAAAGGGGAAACAAATGTTCGTTACCTGCACGAAAACAAAGTCACCATCTGGGACGAATGGGCAAACGAAAACGGGGAACTGGGACCTGTTTACGGTAAGCAATGGCGTGCCTGGGAAGGCTCCAACGGTCAGGTGATCGACCAGATGGAAGACCTGCTTCAACAGATCAGAAACAACCCCGATTCCCGTCGCCTCATCATCAGTGCATGGAATGTCGCCGACCTTCCACGTATGGCCCTCATGCCATGCCACGTGCTGTTTCAATTCTATGTGCACGACGGAAAGTTGTCCTGCCAACTCTATCAACGCAGTGCCGATATTTTTCTGGGTGTACCTTTCAACATCGCATCGTATGCCCTGCTCACGATGATGATCGCCCATGTGACCGGCCTGGAAGCACATGAATTCATCCATACTTTCGGCGATGCTCATCTTTACAGCAACCACCTTGAGCAGGCCAGATTGCAACTCACGCGTACACCAAGGCCCCTTCCTACACTTACCCTGAATCCGGAGGTAAAGAACCTGATGGACTTCAAATTCGAAGACTTCGAACTCAAGGGCTACGAACCGGATCCGCACATCAAAGCACCTGTAGCGGTTTAAGAAAATCATTCATCATGGAATTATCCTTCATCGTCGCCGTCGCAGAAAACAACGTGATCGGTCAGGACAACCAACTGCCCTGGCACCTTCCGGCAGACCTTAAATACTTCAAGAAAATCACCACGGGCCATACGATCATTATGGGCAGAAAGACCTATGAGTCTATCGGAAAGCCGTTACCCAACCGTCGTTCTGTGATTGTGACCAGACAAACGGGCTATGAGGCATCCGGATGCACCGTGGTCGCTTCCATCGCCGAGGCCCTGGATCTTTGCTCGGATGAGCAGGAGGTCTTCCTGATCGGTGGTGCGGAATTATATAGTCATGCCATGGACAGGGCTGATAAGCTTTACATCACCCACATTCATCATACCATACAAGGCGATCGCTATTTTCCTGAGATTACGAAGAACACGTGGAAGGAAATCGAACGTGAGGATTGCTCCGCGGATGAGAAAAATCCTTATGATTACAGTTTTGTGGTGTATAAAAGGCGTTGACATACGGTGGGCGCAGGTCTTCGGTTAAACTCTTCCAATATCGTAAAGACCCTATTCAGTTGCCCAAGTACCCTAACACTATTCACCGGAATCCGTATCTTTATAATCATACTGTATCTATAGCAAGAGTTATGCGCAACGTACATCCACAATACATTACTGACAAGAGCGGCAAGAAGATATCCGTTGTGTTACCATTGAAAGAGTTTCAGCATATTATGCAGGAATTGGAAGAATTAGAAGATATCCGCTTGTATGACGATGCCAAAGCCAGCGGTGAACCATCTGTTCCCATAGACGAGGCATTCAAAGCCATTGAGGCCAAACGCTCAAAAAAGAAGTAAATGCCTTACAAGGTCACTTTAAGAAAGAGGGCCATCAAATCTCTGGAGAAAATCCAGGAACCTTATTACTCGAATATTAAAACGGCCATCTACGATTTAGCGGACAATCCCCGACCAAGCGGTTGCAAGAAACTTAAAGGAAGAAGTGCTTACCGCATCAGGGTGGCAGACTACCGGATCATTTATGACATCTTTGACAAAACGCTTATTGTCGACGTCATTGACCTTGGGCACCGGAAAGATATTTACGAATAGATGAGCTTGATTACGCTGCCTTCAGCTTACTCAACGGAGTTTTATCCAGCCGTTCGGTGGCATACTCCCTGGTGAGGGTCCATTCCTTTGCATCGGTCATGGAAGGCAGTTCATACATGATGTCCGTCATGATGGCTTCGCAGATGGAACGCAGGCCACGGGCACCCAGTTTGAACTCTACCGCTTTCTCGACGATAAAGTCCAGGGCCTCATCCGTGATCGTCAGCTTCACCCCATCCATCTCAAATAGTTTGGTGTATTGACGGACCAATGCATTCTTAGGCTCCGTGAGAATCTTACGCAACGATTCTTTATCCAACGGTAACAGATGGGTGGTTACCGGGAACCTGCCGATGAGTTCGGGGATGAGTCCGAAAGACTTCAGGTCCTGCGGGGCCACATACTGGATCATGGCCTTATCCCGCTCGGCACCCCGGTCAGACTTGCCGTAACCGATGCGCTGGGTCTGGATGCGATTGGCAATGATGCGTTCTACACCATCAAAGGCACCGCCGCATATAAACAGAATATCCTTGGTATTGACAGAGATCAGCTTTTGCTCGGGATGCTTACGGCCACCCTGGGGTGGAACGTTCACGACGGTACCTTCAAGAAGTTTCAGCAAACCCTGTTGCACACCTTCCCCGGATACGTCACGGGTAATGGAAGGATTGTCTCCCTTGCGTGCGATCTTATCGATCTCATCGATAAACACAATGCCATGCTCAGCTGCGCCCACATTGAAGTCTGCCGCCTGCAATAATCTTGAGAGGATGCTTTCCACGTCTTCACCCACATAACCGGCCTCGGTGAGAACCGTGGCATCAGCAATGCAGAAGGGCACTTTCAGCATTCGGGCGATGGTTCGTGCAAGCAGTGTTTTTCCGGTACCGGTCTCCCCCACCAGGATGATGTTTGATTTTTCAATCTCCACATCCTCCTGCGAGGCCACCTGGCCAAGTCGTTTGAAGTGATTGTACACTGCCACGGACAACACCCGTTTGGCAGCTTCCTGACCGATCACATATTCATCGAGGTGCGCCTTGATCTCCGCAGGTTTCAGCAGTTTCCATTGCCCTTTGACATCTTCCCTGCCATGAACCTGGATCTCCTCGCTGACGATAGAACGGGCCTGCTCAACGCAATGCTCGCAGATGTGCCCTTCAATGCCGGAGATCAGAACGAGCACTTCCTCACGGCTTCTGCCACAAAATGAACACTTCGTCTGATCTTTCGCCATCTCTCTGGTTTTAGTTTTACTTAGGCTGGTTCTTCACCAACACTTCATCGATCATGCCGTATGCTTTGGCTTCTTCGGCCGTCATCCAGTAGTCACGATCACCATCTTTATAAACCTTCTTATAATCCTGGTTGGAATGTTCCGCGATGATCTCGTACAGCTCCTTCTTCAATTTGACGATCTCCTTGGCAGTGATCTCGATGTCGGAGGCCTGTCCTTCCGCGCCACCCATGGGCTGGTGGATCATCACCCGTGCATGTCTGAGACTGGTACGTTTTCCTTTCACACCGGCACAAAGCAGTACGGCAGCCATGGAAGCGGCCATACCCGTGCAGATGGTAGCTACATCAGGTGCAATGTATTGCATGGTATCGTAGATACCCAGTCCGGCATATACAGAACCGCCAGGAGAGTTCAGGTAGATCTGGATATCCCTTTTGGCGTCTACGGATTCCAGGAAAAGCAGCTGAGCCTGGATAATATTGGCCACATAATCATTGATGGGTACACCCAGGAAAATGATACGATCCATCATCAACCGTGAGAACACGTCCATGGTGGCAATGTTCAGCTGGCGTTCTTCGATGATGGTCGGGGAAATATAATTGGCCCTGTGTTGTGAAGCATAACTATCAAGTGTCATGCTGCTGATGCCCATATGTTTGATGGCAAATTTCCGGAACTCGTCCCTTTCGTTCATGTGGTTATTTTTTATTTCGTTTGAATCCAAAGTTAAAAAAGCTGTTCTTCTCTTCCTTCTTGTTTTGGACCAAATTAACAAATTCTGTGAAGTCAACCTCCTTTTCCACCAACGTTACTTTTTCCCTTAACGTAGCAAACACTTTTTGTTCATAGAGTTGGTCGTAAATCTTCTTTCCTTCCTCCTCTTTATGCATAAGCTGGTGGGCATATTTTTCCAGATCCTCATCCGAAATGCCCGTCTGCCCGTATTGCGCAAGCTGTTGTTGCAGGGACGCCTTTGAGAAAGCCAGTGCTTCGTCATGTTCCACCTTCAGGCTGTTATCGCGGATGATCTTATTTTCGATCAGCTGCCATTTCAGACCTTTGGCATACTTGTCATAATTCTTAGCAATATCCTCTTCCGCATTCTCATCTTTACTCGCCTGGATCATCCAGCGTTTCAGGAAATCATCAGGCAGGGGAACTTTCACCTTGGACAGCAGGTGTTCCACGATGTCATTGCGCAGTTTGTTTTCACTGTCGTGAACGAGTGACTGTTCCAGGTGTTCCTTTATTTTCAGTTTACATCCGGCTTCATCTTTCACTTCACCTTCGCCGAACAGCTTATCGAAAAACGCCTGGTCCATAGCAGCTTCTTCCACACGGCTGATGCCGGAAACGGTAAATGAGAATGTGGTTGGCAACCCATCCACATACTGTGCATCCACTCCCAGCATATGTGCCACTTCTGACTCCTGCGGAACCATTTTCTTAGGATCTACCTTGATCACATCGTCTTTGGATTTTCCAAGAAGTGCTTTTTTAGTGGCATCATCGGGTATTTTGTGAATCATCACCGAGGCGCTATTGGATATACCTCCTTCAACCGGCTGACCGGCATCATCAAGTTGGGTGAACGTACCGTACACAAAATCCTCTTCGGCGATGTTATCGGCTGGCTTTACCTGACCGTAGCGTTTTCTGAGCTCTGCCAGTTCTTTGCCCACCAAATCGTCGTCGGCAGTGACTTTATAATGTTTGATTTTATCGCCAGCCCCGATTTCCACTTTCACATCCGGAGAAAGTCCGAGTTCGAAGGAGAATTCATATTCTTTACCTTCCACCCATTCCAGGTCTTCCTGTTCATTCTCCAGCATGGGATTTCCAAGTATCTGGAGTTTTTCTGTGGTGATATAGTCGTTCAGGGATTGGGAAACAACCTGGTTTACTTCTTCAACGAGAATGCTTTTGCCATACATTTTACGGATGAGGCCGGGAGGCACCATCCCCGGACGAAAGCCCGGCATGGATACCTTTTTCCGGTAATCCTTGATGGCTTTGTTCACCTTCTCGCTATAATCGTTCGGCTCTACTTTAACCTTCAGTATCGCTACGAGGTCCCCTTTTTCTTCTTTTGTGATTTGCATGTTTTCTTAGTCTGTACGGGAAAAATGAGGTGCAAAGATAATAAATATGTAGCGAGGTTGCCAGATGTGAATATGGCTAAGTGAGATTTGATGAACCCGGGGAAAGAATGGACGTGCTTTAGTGTTTCAGCGGCCTCTTCTTGATCATCCCACCCCTGGTGTCCTTCACACCGTGCATCACAACAAAAGCAGAAGGTTCGATCTTCTCGATCTCTGTATTGAGTTTGTTCACCTCCAGTCGGGTAATGACCGTATAAATAATCTCAACTTCCGAAGTATCGCCGCGTTTGCCATATCCCCTTTTCCCGCTATAAATTGTAACACCCCGACCGAGCTTATGGATGATCATCTGACGAATATCCTCGCTGTGTGAGGAAACTATGGTCACTCCGATATATTCTTCAATTCCTTCGACGATGAAATCCAGGGTTTTAGATGCAGCCAGGTATGTGATCATGGAATACAGGGCGATATCCACGCCGAGGAGATAAGCTGCAGCGGCAAAGATCAGGGCATTGATGACGATAATTACATCGCCGATGGTCACCCCGAATTTTCTGCCCAGAAAGATGGCAAGTACCTCGGTACCATCAATCACTGCACCACCTCGTATGGCAAATCCGATACCGGCGCCAAGGAAGAAGCCTCCAAACACAGCCACCAGGAGGTTATCATTGGTTACATTAGGAAATTCAACAAGAGCAAGGCAAATGGCCAATCCCGAAATAGCAAGCGCTGTTTTGAAGGCGAATGCTTTATTCACCACTTTTGCACCAAGCAGGATAAATGGCGCATTAACACCTATAATAAGATAATGAAGAGGTATGTCTGTGAGGGCAGCCAGCAACAATGATACACCGGTGGCGCCACCATCGATAAAGTTGTTCGTAAGAAGAAACCCTTTAAACCCGAATGCGGCCAGGAAGATTCCGGAAGTAACCAACAGAAAATCCTTGACATTACGCCTGAACAGTATGGTGAACTCCCTGTATCCTTTGGCAAGTCTATAATCGGAATACTTTTTTCTGACTCCCTTCTTCTTGTCTTTGGATCGAAGTGTAGTACGTATAATCAGCCGGGTCCAGAAAGGATTCATTGGGAAAGATCCGTATTAGCCTATAAACGGGGTAAATATAAAGAGAAGCATTCACAAACTGACGTTCTCCTATTAACTACCATCAATCAGGGGAAGCCTTCAGCAGCCAAGCTCTCTCGGCTTGAGCAAACCTGTCTTTTAGTCCACAACCCATTAGCACGAACAACAATAATACTGCTGTATATCTCATCATACTGATATAAAATTCAGGTATATTCAACTAGTGCTGATTTGCAACCTGTAGTCGTCATTGCTTATACATTCTTAGCTGATGCTCAGGATAGAAAGACGAAGGTGCAACCTTCGCCCAACATATCGTGGAATTTGGTAAGCTACGGAAAACGAATTACACAACGCCACTCCTAATCCTTGTAAAACAAATTGATCCGTGACAATTCCAGTCCGATCTGATGGATTCCAGCCAGTATCTTTTCTGTTTGCCTTTCCGATGGTTTTTTATGGCCTTGTACATATTGGGAGAGCAGAGTAGCGTTCATGCCTATTTTTTCGGCAAGGAACTTTGCATTCAGCACTTTGTAGTATTGGAAGAATTGGCGGATGTCAATCTCGAACTTCAGGTCGCTTTGCCTTACCGGAGTCGCTTTATCCTCAAAATAGAGTGCTACGGCTTCCACAGCATTGCGCATAAGCTCCTGCACCGTTTTGCCGGTTGTAAAGATCGGATAGGAATTTGTATATGCAGAAAACCCGGTATCGGTTTTTTCCACGGTCAAAGTTATTTTACCTCTCTTAGTCATCATATATCTTTCCTTAAACCTGCATCCTTCAGTATTTTCAAGGCCAGTCCTTTTCCCAATTCCGAACTACCGTGATTGGGAAAAACGATGATCCCGTTTTTCTTATCATGTTTCATCTTGACATGTGAGCCTTTTTGTGCGTAAGGAACCCATCCATCTCGAATGAGTATTCGGTACAGTTCAGAACATTTCATGGAGTCACCTAACGAGATCAGTGGCCCGCTTAAAAGTAAATAAATATTTACTTTTTATCAAACCGTTTACATTTGAAAATGCCATCTAACGATGAGCAACGCGAATGTGACAAGAATAAGTTGTTGGTTAGGATAAAGGAATGCAGGTTCTTGCGCAGGCAAGTTTCGGATCAATTTTATCTTTCAGCGACGAACAGCATACTGCATCTGTTTCTGCGATGTCAGTTCACCTAAAAGCGCTATCTTTGCAATCACGTAAATGTGCTACTGCGCATGTGGCGTAATTGGTAGCCGCGCCAGACTTAGGATCTGGTGTCGAAAGACGTGGGGGTTCGAGTCCCTCCATGCGCACTGAAGGAACAGAGATTCTCTAGTAAGAGAGTCTCTGTTTTCTTTTTATACCTTATCGAAAGGGATCCCGCGTAACGAAGTGAATGCGGTAAGTCCCTCCATACCGCCAGACCATCTTGGTATATTGGTGGATTAAGGAGATTGCACCGATACCAACCTAAACCAATTACACCCGACTATTTCCATGAAGAATGTTAATTTTGCTGGATGATTCCCGAATCGGAGTCCATCCGAATATCCGGGAACTTACGACTATGTACTAACTACTATCTACTAGCAAAAGTGTCCCATTTTTCAACCATAGACCCCACTCAGGTGACCGTACCGGAGTTACACGGCACCCTGCTCGGCGCCATCGGTCCACGTCCCATCGCACTGGCCTCTACCATCGACCCGGACGGAAGACCTAACCTGAGTCCGTTCAGTTTTTTTAATGTATTCAGTGCAAATCCACCCATCGCCATATTCTCTCCGGCACGACGGGGGCGTGATAACACCACCAAGCACACCTACGAGAATGTAAAGCAGGTGCCGGAAACCGTCATCAACGTGGTAAATTATGCCCTGGTACAGCAAACATCGCTGTACAGCACAGAATATCCGGAAGGGGTGAACGAATTTGATAAAGCAGGACTCACGGCCATTCCATCGGAAAAGGTGAAACCTTTCCGCGTGAAGGAATCACCCGTACAGCTGGAATGCAAGGTGAAAGAGGTCGTGGAACTGGGCAGCGAAGGAGGTGCCGGAAACCTGGTCATCTGTGAGGTGGTGCTGATCCATGTGGCCAACGATATTCTGAATGAGAACGGCAAAATCGATCAACATAAGATAGATCTGGTCGGGCGCCTTGGTGGTAATTGGTATTGCCGTGCTTCCGGATCCGCCCTTTTTGAGGTGGAGAAACCGCTTACCACACTGGGCATAGGTATTGACGCCATCCCGGAAACCATTCGTCACAGCCACATTCTCACAGGGAATCACCTGGGCCAGCTTGGTAATGTAGAGCAGTTGCCAGCTACCGAACTTATTCAACAATGTCGTCAGCAAGAAGAGGTCGCCAGCCTGTTTGATCAACACGGTGGCGATGAGGCTTCCCTTACCACAGCCCTGCACACCCTTGCCGCCCACAAGCTGGCCCATAATCAGGTAGCGGAGGCCTGGTGCATTTTACTCACACAAAACAACTAAATCATGTATACACTCAAAGGAACCCTCAGGGTAAAAAGCGAAGCCAAACAGATCAGCGACTCATTCAGAAAAAGAGATTTCGTTGTTACAGAACAATCCACACAATACCCGCAGCATATCAGCTTTCAGCTAACCCAGGATAAATGTGAGTTACTGGATTCTATCCAGCCGGGCGATGAGATCACGCTGTCATTTAATATCCGCGGCCGGGAATGGATCAGCAAGGAGGGTGAGAAAAAATACTTCAACTCACTTGATGTATGGAAGATTGAAAAGGAAAATGCGGGTGGTCAGAACGGACCGCAAGAGTCTACTTTCTTTGCAGATGAAACACCACCGCCGGAAACCGACGATCTTCCTTTCTGATCAGATGTTTTGACTACATAGGGTGACTGCTCTGGCTGGTCTTGCTATCCAGGGCATCCCTCAATGCATTGCCAACCAGGTTAAAGGCCAGGACCATTGTCATGATAGCTAATCCGGGAAGGATGGCAAGGTAAGCGGCATCAACGATAATGTATCCATAGTGGTCACGGATCATGCTACCCCAGGAAGGCATCGGTGGCGGTGCACCTACCCCCAGAAAACTCAGCCCGGCCTCAATGAGGATGGCTGCCGCAAAGTTGGCCGCAGATATAACAATCACCGGGCCCATCACATTGGGAAGCACGTGTAGTGCGATCAACCGCGCATTTTTAAAACCCAACGCCCTTCCGGCCTCAATGAATTCTTTTTCGCGGATGCTGAGTACCTGCCCCCGCACAACCCGCGCTACTTCCACCCACATAGTAAGTCCTACGGCCACAAACACCTGCCAGAATCCTTTTCCCAATGCAAGGGTAATGGCGATCACCAGCAAAAGTGTAGGGATCGACCACACCACATTGATGATCCATTGAACCACATTGTCCACCCGGCCACGGAAGAAACCACCAATGGCACCCATCGCCAGACCGATGACGAGGGAGATGAGCACTGAAATAAATCCAACGGAAAGAGAAATGCGCGTTCCGGCCATCAAACGACTTAAAAGGTCACGTCCGGAGCGGTCCGTACCCAACCAATAGGTGCGCGTGATCAGATGATTGTCTTTCACTTCTTCCTGAAGCTCTTCGATCGAAGCGGATTCAATCTTTCCGTTTATCCCCATGAAGAAAAGCCGGTCTCCCCGCTTCTCTACATCCGGTCTTTCG
Source organism: Flavobacteriales bacterium (assembly GCA_020435415.1). Classification (NCBI taxonomy): domain Bacteria; kingdom Pseudomonadati; phylum Bacteroidota; class Flavobacteriia; order Flavobacteriales; species Flavobacteriales bacterium. The sequence goes on along the minus strand of JAGQZQ010000020.1, from coordinate 7,535 downwards.
TAAGACAACGGGTAAACAACATCGGCAAGGTTATACTTCTTCTCAGGCACGTCCTCATCATCATCTATACCTGTATATTCTTTTACAAAAATATTGGCACCTTCAAAATGGTAAGAACTGATGGGAATGGCCCGATACCGGCTTTTCTGACCGAACATGAGTTTTAGGATAAAATTGGAATATTCGATCTGTTCATTCTTGGTAACAAGCAGCATTTCCACGGAAAAACCAGGCTTCTTGATCGTTAGCTCCGGCTTTTGATCATTCGCCATAGGTGTGGAGTCAGGCATGATCAGATAACCAAGGATGGCAACAGAAACAGCCAGACATATGATACCCAGTCCGAACATACCGATCCGGTTCTTCCGCATCCTGCGCCAAACCTGAAGGGTAAGGGATTCTTTTGATTTATTTTTATTCTTTGCCAAAGCGTAAGCCTGATTACCGGACCTTCCTTCCTTTCCACCGGTAGCTTCCTTTCAACACCAGAAGCCCGGATACAGGAATATACAGCAGATTCAACAGTTCGCCCAATAATACTTTTAACGGAAATCCTCTTCTGAACTCCATTGCCTGGTTTTGCTGGACGTCTACCAAATATAAAAACATCATATCAATCAGAAACTTCAATACGAAAACCCGTCGGAACCAGAACATATAATCCGAAGCGGTTATCGAGAGTATTACGCAAATGAGCATGAAAAGATGCAGAAAATAGACCAGGGCACCTGCGAACTGGATGTGAAGGCTTTTATACCCTCCGAGCATTTTGGATGCCCATCGCACCCGCTGATCCATAAACAAGCCGGGATTACCCAAGGCGGGTGTTGACACGACGGCCTCCGTATGCTTGGCAAACGCAATGCTGTCGGGATAGTTCGTCATCATTTTATGCAGCAGGAAAACATCATCTCCGGAAGCTTTCTGTGTGTTACCTTCATAACCTCCCACTTCAAAAAAAGCTTCCTTTTCAAAAGCCAGGTTCGCTCCGTTTGCCATGGTAGGTTTTCCCCAACCAACGGCCCCGCCGGTCAGACCCATCAACGCCCTCATCTCCAGTGCCTGCCACTGACGGAAAAAACCTTTGCCTGTTAATGCCACCGGCCCCAATACCATCTTTGCCTTTTCAGAAAGATAGGTAGTCACCATCATCTGAATCCATCTGGCCGGATGCGTGCAATCTGCATCGGTCGTAACGATGAGCTGACCGGAAGCGTGTGATATGCCCATTTGTAGTGCTGCCTTCTTCCCCTGACCATCATTGTCCAGCATCATCACTTTGAAACCATCATGTCCCGCGATCTTCTCATTTGCAACCCGTAACGTTTCATCATCGGAATGATCATCAACAATAATACACTCCAACAATGCGGAAGGATACTCCTGTTTCAGCAGGGAGTTTATACATCGGGGCAGATTTCCGGCTTCATTACGTGCGGCTACCACCACCGTGACCATTACTTCAAATTTGGTATTGCGATGTACATCCGGTTCCTTCACTTTTCGCCATCCGAACCATATCCAGGCTAAATACACTCCGTAAAGATTAACGAGCAACACAACGCACGATAGAAGAAATTCCGTCATCTGGATATGATTTTCATGCGCAGTATAAAAATGCTGCCCAGCAATGCGGGTATGGCCAGGTTGATGATCCAGAGAAAGAACATGGCGAGCAGTACCCCCAATTGATTGGGGGAAACATAGGATATAAAGTAGATGGCCGTGGAAGCACGAACGCCCAGTTCCGCAAAAGCGATCGGCTTGGGAATGACCGTTATCATGAAAAACATCATGGGCAACAAGATCAAAGCCTGTGTCACAGAAATATGTACATCAAAGGTGATCAGGAGCAGGTATAGCTGACCCGAGAACACAAAGTACCGGGATACCGAATACAGCAGTACCCGGAGCAACTCCCTGCCTTCATAGTACGTTAAGGCTCGGAGATACTTTCGGGCCCAGTTCATCAGCCCAATACGGTGGGCTGCACGTTTTAGAAGCATTCGTCTGAAAAATGCAACCGCCATCAGGCCAATCAGGGCGACCGTCACGAACAACGCCGCATAGAAAAAATAATCCTGGAGGTAATCGTCGGAATCAAAATAACAGGTGTAAAAAAACACGGATGAGATCACTCCTGCAAGGAGGGTGACCATCAGTTGCATCATACTCCCGATGAGGGTGATGACTACGGCATCCAGGCGGTGTTCGGATTTCAGATGAAACACCCTTCCCCCATATTCACCTATTTTGTTGGGTGTAAAAACACTGACCGTCACGCCCGAAAAGATTGCTGACACTGCCCTTTTGAAGGAGATCGTCTCTACCTTCTTTACCAGATACCTCCACTTAACAGCCTCAATACCCCAGTTCAGTAACATCATTAACAGTACCGTGATCAGATAAGGCCATTCATGTTTGCCCACGGAATGTTCCGCAGCCTGGGTAAGCTCATCCAGGTCATGTTTCAGGAAAACCTGCCGGTAAATGTAATAGAAGGCCAGACAAACAATTGCTATCTTTATCAACCAGGCAGCCGCCTTTCGAAGTTGCTTTCTTCGCATGGGCAAGTTTTATGGCTGGAAATTAAGGAAAATTAGGACGACGGGATGTCAAACCATGCGATAAAAAAGGCAGCTAAGGACCGGATCATCCTGGGCATAGACCCCGGAACCAATGTGATGGGCTATGGCATCATCCATATCAAGGGGGTTCAGCCACACCTTCTGATCATGGATGCATTGCATCTTTCTCCAAAAAAAAGTCATCCCGACCGGCTAAAGACCATCTTTGAATTCACCCTTGAATTGATACGCACGCATCATCCCGATGAGCTGGCGATTGAAGCGCCGTTCTTTGGGAAGAACGTGCAATCAATGTTAAAGCTGGGACGTGCGCAGGGGGTGGCCATGGCGGCATGCCTGTATCAATCCGTTCCGATTTTCGAATACAGTCCGAAGAAGATCAAGCAATCCATTACAGGTAACGGCAACGCCTCGAAGGAACAGGTTGCTGCCATGCTGAAGTCTATCTTCAGCTTAAAGTCCCTTCCAGATAACCTGGATGCTACGGATGGTCTGGCGGCGGCGCTATGTCACCACTTTCAGGGCGATAACCCCTCGGGAGCCGCGGCCAAAAGCAGTTCCGGATGGGCTGGTTTTCTCAAAAAAAATCCGGATCGGCTAAGAAACGGGTAACTTCTCAAAGACAGCTCTGATCCGCTCCGCCCGCTGCTGTTGCTCTTCAGAGGGTATTTCCATTTTAGGTTTGGAGAAGTTGATATCTCCCACGTAGTTGATGGGTACCAGGTGGATATGCGCATGCGGTACCTCAAGGCCGATGACGGCTATACCGATGCGCTTGCATGTTTCCACCGATTCAATGGCTGAAGCCACCTTCCGGGCAAATATCCAGTAGCGTTCATAGACCTCATGAGGCAGGTCGAAAATGTAATCCACCTCCATCTTTGGCACCACCAATGTATGTCCGGGTGCCAAAGGCTGAATATCGAGAAAGGCAATGAATTCTTCGTTCTCTGCGACTCTGAAACTGGGGATTTCCCTAGCGATGATCTTTGAAAAAATGCTTGGCATAAAGATTACATGGATATATCCACCACTTCAAGTTCCATGGTACCGGAAGGTACTTTGATGGATGTTTTCTCCCCTACCTTCTTTCCCAGGAGTCCCTTACCTATGGGAGAATCCACGGATATCTTACCTTGTTTCAGATCTGCTTCTTCTTCTGAAACCAGGGTGTATTTCATAGTGGAACCGTTGCCATTGTTTTTTATGGTAACGGTAGATAAGATCACCACCTTGGAATGATCCAGCTTGGAACCATCGATGACCCGGGCATTCATTACAATCTCTTCCAGCTTGGCTATCTTCATTTCAAGTAGCCCCTGTGCATCCTTTGCCGCATCGTATTCTGCATTCTCTGACAAATCTCCTTTGTCACGGGCTTCTGCAATTTGTTTAGATATCTCAGCCCTTTCATGGGTCATGAGGTGTTCCAGTTCATCCCGGAGCTTTTTCAAGCCTTCCTGGGTAAAATATTGGGTCTTTGACATAATTGTTTGGTGTGGTTACAAAAAAGAAGAATCCCGCATGGGCGGGACTCTTCTCTCAACTGTAAAGTTGGGAATTTTTTTCGGCTGGCGAAAAAAAATCACATGTTTATTCTTGCACCGAATGTGTGTACCCCGGCAAACGGGTCGCGGGCGCGGTAAGAGTAATCAACGCCGAAGGTGGTGCCTTTGGAACCCATAGGTATTTCCACGGTAACACCAGCGGTAGGACCGGCCCACCAGGTTGTTTTGTCATCCTCAGTCAACATTCCTTTTTCATAATGATAACCGGCGCGTAGCATGAGGTATTTTTTATAGCCATATTCCAATCCGCCTTTCACTTCATCTTTCGAGAAGGAATTGGAAGTATAGGTACCTGCGAATGTCAAACGATGTGACTTGGTGCTGTCGATGCCCGTACTTACGATGTCATATGACAGACCGATATTCAGCAGTGATGGCAATTCAAAAGTGGATGTACGCTGCTCAACACGCATATCATAACCACTTCCGGAAGGCGCATCCGTACGGAAAGAGATTCCATCACCAGAGAACTGCATAGGCGGGCCTACGTTGCGGATGGATATGCCGAACTTGGTACGCTCCGGGTGTTCTGCATTTCCCGTAACGTATTGGATTCCGGCATCAATGGCAACACCTTGTGCTTTCACATCGGAGATGGCCTCGGAAACGGTGCGGATACTTACGCCACCGAAGATACTATTTGAAAACGCCCTGGCATAAGACAAACCGATATTGAGGTATTGGGGAGAGAAAGTTCCCAATCCACCTTCAGGCAAGTCTGTGGTGGTGATCATGATGTCACCGAAGTCCATGGACATGATGGTAAGTCCGAGAACACCTGAAGCGCCTACCTTCTGGGTAAATCCAAATGTATTGATGTAAATGTCCGCATCTGCAAACCACGCAGACCTTGCAAACAATACCTCCGTACGTTTGGTAAAAGCAGATCCTGCTATGTTAAGGAATGAAGCCTCAAGGCCACGCACGGAAGCCGAATTCGCCCCTGCCCAGCCAGAGCTTCTGGCAAAAGGGTTGATCAGCAATTCTGTGGCACCGGCCTGGCCGGCGCGATCCTCATTACCTGCCTGTACCTGTTGGCTTACCAGGCTTGTTGTCAGAGCAACAGCAGTGATGATTAGAACCTTCTTTCTCATGTTATTTGCTTTCACTTGAAATTCATTTTAACTAACTAACAGCCACGAGAAACCGGAAATGATGCATAGGGTTTCATCGTTTTCAAACACAATCCATTAAAAAGTGTCAAGGTCGATAGGTCTCATGACACCAAACCATTTCAATACTTTTTCACCGGCATCTCCCGCATCCACGTGAATCAGATAAATACCACTTGCCACAGGAATACCAGCTGAGTTCTTAAGATCCCATTCCAGAGAAGTCGCAGGTTCATCTTTTTTGAACTTGCGGATCATCGTACCGCTGATCGTGTAGATCGACACGGTGCATTTCTCAGGAAGGTTTGTGATCTTAATGCGTGTATCGATCTGATTGGCTTCGTAGGCGGAATACGCATAGTATGGGTTGGGTACCACGTTTACCAATTCCATGGCATCCTTGGCTGTTTCCAGGTCACCCGTTACCGTTTGTACATCATAGGTACTGAATTTATACACCGGCGCCTGAGGACTCATGGTGTTGTACAGAGTGTCCGTAGTTTCTCCGACGATGGCAAAATCCCTCACATAAGGTTTCCGAATCCTGAGCTGAATTCTGATATCGCCATTCAACCAAGCAGAGCCTGGAGCCATCATAGGAATAGCCGTCCACATGCAATCCTTAAATACATTTCGTCTGTCGATGCTGTTGTTGGTCGACAGCTTGTTATAAGCAAAGGCACCATTATCGTATGCGGGCATATCGGTTGCTGTATTGCCATTATGACCGAAGATATACAGGTAATGCATTCCTCCAAGAACAGGCGTCTGCAAGGGTGGTACACTAGCAATGCTCGTGGGATTGAATATCATATCCCGACCATTGTGTCCGGACAGCCAGGAGTTCTCCCCGAACATAACATTCAGACGTTCTCCGGTTTCAATGTTGATCGCATATCCGGGAAACCATCCCATTCCGGTTCCGGTACCATCAGGATTTCCGTTCTTATCAACCGACGCACCTGAGCGGAGCGAGAATTTACTTGTGCCCCCTTCATTAAGGGATGAGTTAGGTCCGAGTTCGATCACCGGACATCGGGTCCATTTGGATTTATCGCTGGTAAACACCACATCCACACTGGCGAGTTGGCTCATCTTCACCTGTGCATGGAAATTCTTCCAGGCCGGACCGTATTCCCACAAATGGGATGCAAGACGATAGGGTGCCCATGTACCTTCCAGCACAGTCTCAAAATCTTCCCCGTCATCCACTCCGAGGAAATCGTCGGTAAGGGTATCACTATTGTTGATGGTACCGGACCTGATCCAGTTGTAAATGCTACCTCCGTCGGCATCGGCGACAAACCGCAACCATGATTCACCGCTGGTAAGGATGGAACTTTCCAGAAGACCTGCATCCTTGTTCTTTCCGGGGTCTTCAACCTGTTTAAGGCTGACAGACATCCCCCAGTTATAGGAACCACCGTCTTTATTCTTTCCGAACTTACCGGAAAGTATCTGTTCGTTGGCTATCGAAATGTTCTTATCAGACCATACGGTATCTGAAGGACTGGCATCATTGATGATATACCATTTGGTGGTTTTATCCATGATGCCGGTTACCGAATTGCTTCCTCCGGTGAAGTACATGGTGAAGTCACCTGCAGGTACATTTAGCGGATCTATGATCTTAATATCAACCGGGCCGGCACCGTTCTGATACTTGACACGATAAGCCCTGCTTTTAGGACTGGCGAAGATAGAATCTTCTGTTTCCTGTGAAATTGCCAATACGCGGCCACCATTTCCCTGACCGATCATCCGTGTGATCTGAACGCCATCGCCGTAGTCCGCCGGATTAGACGTTCCTCCCGCTTCAGGCGAAGCGATGTGCGGAATACCCGTATAAGTCCTTATATTTCTTCTTCCGGCCTTATAAGGTTTCTTTTGACCGTCCAACTGATATGGATCCTGCTGGTCATACTTCTTAAACATGTTATATCCGTAGGAAATAGCCAGGAAATAGTAGGGTTTATGGTTTACCAGGCGGTCATCGCCACTGGCAAAAAGGTCTTTGGTCACAACGAAAGAGTGAACAATACCTTCATCACTTCCATTTACCATTTCTGTTGGCACGTTCCCTCCGATGGCCTGATCAAACTCATAATTGACCAACTGTTTCACACCATTCTTCACGTCACACTGGAAAGCCAGTCGTGCCAGATCCGGGTTGAAAATATCGGCAGCTGTCACCGTCGCATTCTTAACCTGATAAATCTGATATCCTTCAAAGTTGAAGGTGGTATCATACTTATTGGTAGCGGACC